>CAMURM010000206.1 GCA_947097535.1 uncultured Selenomonas sp. | reverse complement strand
CGCCGAAGAAGGAGCCGTGCTCGAAGCGCTTGTAGTCGATGAACGCATTCCACGAATGCGGCACGTTCGTATCGGCTTTACCGAGATCGAGCCGCATGACCCAGAATCTCGGCGCCGAGCCATTCTCCCTGCCTTTGATGGCGAATTCGGATGTGCCGCGCGTATGCTCGTAGCGCGTGTGGCCGTTCATGTATTTGCCGAAATCGGTCGTGTTCACGCCGTAGTCGAAGGACAGCGCCGCGTTCTTCGAGAGCTGCCACTTCGCGCCGATGCCGACGACATTCGCGAGCGTATCGAAGGTGCTGACATCGTTCGTCGTGCCGTTCGCCGCGAGGAAGCGATGCGAGTCATTGCCGACTGAGCGCAAATACCAGGCGGCGACGCCGAGATTCGGCGTAAGTTCGTGACGCGCCTGCACATAGAACGCCTGCTTGAGCGCAGGGATCTGGTCGGCTTCAAGGACGGTGCCCGTCGTCTTGACGATATTGCCGACGACCTTGCCCAGTCCGACGCGCGGCAAGTCAGTTCCATCCTCGACGTTCTTACTATTCAATGTCGCCTTAATCGCCTGCCAATATTTCTCAACAAGAGTGGTAACACTCGGATTAATTTCCCCTGCTTCACCCCGATAATCAGGATCAGTAATACCTGTATAGTTGTCGGGCAGAGATGAAATCCAGTTGTAAACAGTCTGTCGGAATTCCTTGCGCGTTGTCACAGGTGTATAATCATCATCTTCAGTGTTTTCTAGATAGTGCTGTCGAATCGCCTTATTCAGTTCTCCCTTGACATCGGCATCTGCGACATCATCTTCATCTCCATACTTTTCCACTTGCTTCTGGAGCCATCCCTTTAGATATGCGGCATAGTTTGGATAATTCAACACCTCACTTGCTTTCTCAAATGCATCAAGCTTCAAATGGTAAAGAGGAAGCCTTATTGTTTCAAGCTGCCCATCGCTTTTACGCTTCGTCACAATGGGAAGTCGATCCGTCTCTTGAAGTGGACCTTTGATATCCCCAAGATCAATTGGCACAGTTGGATATGCCTGTTTGACAATATCGTACATGCGTTTGACAATCGCTTGCTGTTCCGCCTGTGTCGTCGCATTTCTGAGCTGCTCCTTGAAGCTGAGCGGATTGGTCGAGTCCATGCCTGGCGTACTAAGGAACTCCTCTACCGTCGGCGCACGGTAGAAGGTCGCGATCGTCGCGTGCGTATATGCCGAGTCCGCAACGCTCGTCGAGTGGCGGAAGTCGCCGTAGCCCATGCGCACCTGCGTCCTCGTGCCCGTCCATACGGCGCGGCCGCCGTCGTACTCCTTGCCGAAGTAATAGCCCGTGACGCCCAGCGGCTCTGTGATGCGGCCAAGCGAGAAGTCCCAATCCTTCGCATGTACCGTGAGGTTCGCTTCGTCGAGGCGCACATGCCCCAGTCCACGGCTCTTGGCGACGTCCGTCTCCGTATCGACGCCCTCGGCGCCTGCCGCGCTTGCCATGACCTTGAGGTTCGTATTCGCATCGAGCCTTGCATCGACGCCGACGCGCAGGCGCTGCTCGAAGCCGTGCTCGGCTTTTTCAAGGTAGTTCTTATAGCCGCTCGCGATGGTTGACGACGGCGTGGTGCGTGCATTCGCCGGCTTCATCTTGCCTGTGAAGGCGTTCCAACGCCAGCGATAGTCGCCGACGACCTCGACGCCGACTTCCTTCGCGGTATCAAACGGCTTTTCGATGAACCATGCATCTTGGGGAATGAGACGGACTTCTTCCTTTCGGAAGTGCTCGCCCGCCTTCGTATGCGCATCGGGGCCAAACTTCATATTCACGCCGATGCGGTAGGTGCGCTCCTGGAAGGCGCGGTCGTCGTCGCGATGGTTGAAGATATTGTCGATGCCGATATAGGCAGTTGCATCCTTGCCGAAGCTCTTCTGTACGATGAAGTTCCATATACCGAAGGACTTCTTCTCGTAGGTCTGTGTGCCGCCCTCGTGGAATCTCGGACGCCAACCGCCCTCCCCGCCATTTAATGAACCATCCCAGTCAATATAGTTGCCGTTATTGGCGATGCTGTTGCTGTCGAGCATATTGAGGTAGTAGTTGCCCCAGAGCGTCGCACGCCAGCCTTGGTTCTCGTAGGTCACGCCGAGATCGATCTTGTGCTGCGGACGGTCGAGCAGCTGGCGCGGCATCGTCGGGTCGCTCTTGTTGATCGCATGGAGGTAGGTGTAGCCGAGCTTCGTCGACCAATGCTTGTCGAAGCGATGATTGTATTCCACCTCCGCTCCCGTGATCTCCGCCTTGCCGATGTTCTTGAAGCTGTAGATCATATCGGGCGGCAAGAACCAGCGTGATTGTTTCGCATCCGCCTCGGGATGGAAGTCCATCAGATAGCCCGTGAAGTAGGTCGTCATATAGTTGTCGATGCGGTTGTGGAACGCATTGATGCGGTAGCTGTCCCTGCCGTCCCTGCTCTCACCCTCGATGCCGAGATCAAAGTTGATGGACTTCTCGGGCTTCAAATTCGGATTGCCGACCCAGTAGTAGCCGAGACGCGAGCGGTGATCATCCACGGGAGCGCCTGCATACATCTCCCAGCTGTAGTACAGCTCGCCCATGCCCGGCTCGGCGTAGCCTGTGCCAAGATTCATCTTGAAGCGCTGATTCGCCTTGCCGCCAATATTGTGCGTCATGCCGATATTGAATGTCGCATGTGTGCCGAAGAGATTGCTATGGTCAACGCGCAGAATCGGTGCAAGTATCGTGTTTTTATTAATCTGCCATGTGTCCTGCAGGAAGATGTAGTGTTTCTTGATTTCTGCCGAGCCGATCGTCTGCCTATTTTGTCTTGCCTCGTATTCTTCCTGAAAAGCCTTGCCGCGCCAATTCATTGTATGACCTGATTCACGGAGCGTTTCTGCCTCATAATACGCACTGACCGCCCCATCCAACGTCAGTATCTGACCATTAAAGTAACTGTTTGCCGGATCATTCATCAATTCCCTGCCGAAAGCATCACGCCGTGCCGCAACATCCGCTGGCATATCACCAGGTCGCTCTTTATATTTCAAATATTCTTCATACGTGAACTGCGGCACTAAGTTCCTGCCATTCGCATCCTTGTGTCCGTACCATTCATATTCATTATCATACTTCGGTACGCCCGCTGCATTTTGCGTTATCTTGTAGTCATGCACCTTGGACAGTGGCGATGTTTTACCGTTCGGCGTCCAAAGGTTCTTGTCATAATCCCAAGGGTCAATGCTTCGCGTGTAAGCGTTCGGCGCGTTCTTCAAACGGCTGCCCTCGCCCTTTTCCTGCGTATAGCCCAGACCGTAGGTCAGCAGATGGCTGTCGTTCACCTGTGTATTTGCCGATGCCTTGAGGCTCCATTGGCGATGCTCGATATTGTCGACGTAGTCGAGAATGTTCGTACCAATGTAGCTGCGGTTGGCGACGTAAGAGGTCAATGTCGTGTCGTCCTCGTTCATCTTCGCATAGTCGAGGTCGACCTGCCAATCGGAGCTGCCCGCGCGTCCCGTATACGACAGGCGATAGGTGTCGCGGTCAAGCGTGCGCCTGAAGTGCTGCTGCGGCTCAAAGAAGCTCGACGAGTGCTTGACATAGCGATCCATATCCTCGTTGACGTGGTCAAGTCCGAGAGAGATGCTGTGGTTCTTGTCGATCTCGTACGAGGCGAGAAGCCCGATGTTCTTGATGTCGCCGTAGTAACGCAGCGAGTTGCGGGGCAGCGTATCGTCGCTCAGGGCGAACGTCTTCTCGCCGTAGACAGGCATGATATCGCGCTTGCCGCCGTAGGCTGCGACGCGCAGCTTGCCGATATCGCCCGAGTCGGCGCGCAGGAAGAAGTTCGTATAGGGGATCTTCGAGTCGCCGGCGACGCGCCTGCCTTCGAGGTTGACCTGCATCCCCGCGCTCTTCGCCGCCGCCTTCGTGACGACGTTGACGACGCCGCCGATGGCGTCGGCGCCGTACTTCGCGCTCGCCGCGCCG
>CAMURM010000205.1 GCA_947097535.1 uncultured Selenomonas sp. | reverse complement strand
TGTCTTCTCGCATACTTCCTCCCCTGGGAAAAGCCCCGCGCTCATGCAAAGCGCTTTTCCGCGCCGTAGCCTCCGTTTCCCCTATCATACCATGAACCGCCGCTCCTTGCCATCGCTATTCTATGGCAATAAAGTAGAAAAAGCACCCAATGTCTGCAATCGGAAAGGGGCGATTCCCCTGACGGAGGCAAACTCTTGGATGCTTTATGTGGTTCATTGTATCAAAAGCTTTTCAAGGAGTAAAGAGGAAGGAGGTCTTGGCAAGTGCAAGAGGCAAAATCAATTTATGTACAAACAGAAAAGGCTGCCAAATTCCGGCTCCCGCCGGGGTCCAATTCCCCATGGCAGCCAGAAAAAGCAACCCTCTTAAAAAAAGTATAGCGATCGGAGAAGAGTTTGTCAAGTACATCAGAGCATCGCCTTATATCGCTCCTGCTCCGCTTTCGGAATAGCCAAGACGTCCATCGCTTTTTCTGCAGTCAACTGTAGATTCGCCATTATATTGCGAATAGAAAAAATACGCTCGGTCTCCATGCCACGCTGCATGCCACGCTGCATGCCACGCTGCATGCCACGCTTCTCGCCACGCTTCTCAGCTTCTCTTGCAAATTCTCCTGCAAAATCTCTTGCAAGTTCTTCCATCGCCTTGCTCATCTTGCTCACCCCTTCTTCCGTTTCCTTGAAATATCTTACTCGCTCCGCCAATACATCATAGTACATATCTTCCGCACGCGTGCAGTGGAAATCATGCATCAATCTGCCGAGCGGCGTATCTTCATCCATTATAGCGCTATTGACGTAGATGATATGTGAACCGTCTCCAAAGGCTTCATTTTCCTCTTCGATTATTCTCCGAATCCGATAAATCGGTCGGCCATATCTTAAGACATCCCTCTCCGTGATGAAAATCACATACGACTCCGGCAGGTTATCAAAATCTTCGCCTGCACGAAGCGCGACCGCATCCATAAGGCTGGCATTGTACCTCGCTCGTTTTGGCGAGGCGCCATCGTCGGCTCGCTGAACCTCTACATCAAATTCCTGCCCTTCAGAAAATGCATGAATATCCAATCGCACGCTTCGACCAAGCAGATTCTTCAGCGTATCCTGCGTAATCACCTTTGTCGTTTGGATCGTCGGCCGAGCCATGACGATCTGCAAGAGCAAATCGACGCATTCAAAACTGTCTTGAAAGACCACCGTCATAAAAGCGTCGTCAAGCAGGCGAAACTCTGCCAGTACTTCCAAAAACTTCCTTTGCCACTCTTCTTTCTCGTTCCATTCCATAGCAATTCACCCGTCTTATTTTCTTTTATTATACCATGAAAGTATAAGAATTCCAACCTGAAGAACGTCGACGATGCGAATTTTTGCACAATTTCGATAAAAGCACCCGAAAGCCTCCTTGCGTTCTTCCTCCATATAGCTTACCATGAAAGTCCAAGAGGTCAAGCCCAAAGGGCGCAGACCGATTGGCAACTTTCATGTAAGGGCGGCGCACAATGTCCACAAAGTGGACGTTTGTGCGTATAGTTTACCATGGAAGTAAATCATTGTGCATGGAGAGGATGGCGGCATTTGTGGTGAAAGACAGTGAAACGATAGAGATTCTGCGGAATCTGAAAAAGGACGGCATACAGCTTTACTACTTCCTGCCGGATTTCGCGGCGCCGGAAGCCGTATGGCGCACGGTCTTCGAGCGCTATACCGAAGCCTTCTCTGCCGCCGATCGAGCGGCGCTGCTGCTCGATTTATCGGCTGCAGGAAAGAGTCAGGAGCCGCTGGCACATCTGAGCCAAGCGCTCGAAACACGCGGCGAGGACGCGCCTGCGGTGCTGACCTTCCGCGGGGAGGCGGCGCTTTCTCTCGCGGTGCTTCGTCTGGCGGACGCTTTGATCCTGACGAAGGAAGAGCGCTCCCTGCGCCTCTTGCATCGCCTGCCAAAAAAGCAGCCGCGCATCCTTTACGGCGGCGACGAAAATCTCTTTTCTGCCGCCGCCACGAAGAGGGTGCCTGACCGCTTCGATGTATCCGTCTGCGTCATCACCTATCAGCCAGATCTCACGAAGCTTTGCCGGACACTTGCGTCCGTACTTTGCCAGCAAGGCTGCTCCTTCGAGGTGATCGTCGCCGACGACGGCACGGAGGATTTCCCTCAAAGGGAGATCGAAGACGTCTTCTCCTCCGTCGGCTTTAGCGATTACAAGATCGTCCGGGCGCCGGAGAATCAAGGTGTCGTGCGCAATGTGTCCCGCGCTTTTTCCCATGCGCAGGGGAAGTACATCAAGAACATCTCGCCCGGCGACTACCTCTATGACGAGCATGTTTTGGCCGCTTTCTTCCGCTTCATGGAAGAGCACGGCCATATCGCCGCCTTTGGCCGCGCCTGCTATTATCGTGAAGAGGCGGGACACTATACGATCCTCGATGAAATGCACCCGCGAAATCTGCAGCCGTATGAAGAAAAAGACTTCGCCGCAGCCAGGAGGGCGCATCTTCTATGCCAGGATTATGCCATAGGAGCTGCCTTCATGGCGAAACGGGAAGTCCTTTTCGAATATACGAAGCCACTGCTGGGCAAACTCCTTCATTTGGAGGATCGCGCCTACACGCTCATGGTCGCCGACGGCATCGACATCGCCTTTTGGAATCACAATCTCCTCTGGTACGAATACGGCAGCGGCATCTCAACGAGCGACGATCCGCGCCGGCAGGCACAGGTCATCAAGGACAATCAGGCGTGCTTCGCGCTGATCGCCGAAAAGCATCCCGAGCTTGCCGGCTGGTGCAAGTGGCACATCTTCAACGAGGAAGATATGGAGGAAGCATGGCTTGACTACTACGCGGAAGTAAAAGCCTATTACGAAAGAATCGACGAAGCCGTTGCCCGCGCGAAAGCCGCCGGGCGCCGCGTCTATCTGCAGGACGTTGCGCCCGAGAAGCTAAAAAAGCTGGTTCAGGCAGATGTAGTCATAGCTCCGCCTTCGCCGCCGCTTCGTGCTCGCCGATGAAAGAAAAACTTCTGCTTATCATAATACAGCAGAAGCCTTTCCCTATGGGCGTAGAGCATTGTCGGCGCGATACTTTTCGTCTCCGTCACATAGCCGCGCTTATATCATATAACCATACGGTGTGCCGATTTCGCGCACACGTTCTGCCGACAGCTTCGTCACGCGCATGATGAAATCGAGCGGCATTTTTTCCTTGAGCAGCGACAGCACCATATCTTTCGCACTCTCTTCTCTGCCCTGCACCACGCCCTGCGCCACGCCCTGCGCCACGCCCTGCGCCACGCCCTGCGCCACGCCCTGCACCACGCCGGCTTCTATGCCATCCCGATATATACCTTCACTCAGATTGCACATTTCTGCCACTCCTTTCTCGATGTTCGGCATCATCTTTACATGAAACTGCTCCTGCAGTTCCTTTTCCACTTCATCTCGCTGCTCTCCGCTCTTATGAAGCAGGAGGATATTGAGAAGCCGCAAGAGACCTTGCAGCTTCTTGTAGTGCTTTTTCCCGAGGCAGACTATGACGGGCACAAGCAGATCGTATTCCTCCTTCGCTGCCTGCGCTCTGCCTTGGAGATTCGTTTCCTGCATGCCGTACTTTGTGATCGTATACTCCCACGCTTTGTTCGGATGCGTGCAAATCCAGATTGAATAGACCTTCTCGATTGAATCGTAATCCGCATGGGAAAACACTGTGCCATACTGTGATGAAATCATGCGGCAGCAGTAGTACATGGCACGTTTCAGAAGCGAATATCCAGGCGTGAAATCGTTCTGCGCCTCCACGTTGATGATGAGTTTGATTTTTTTCTCACTGCGCGGCAACACGGCACGGAAGCGGATATCGTAATAGACGACGCCTTCCGTCAGAGAACTGCTCTCCGTATTGAGACCATCGAGCTTCAGCAGTTCCTCCTCATCGGCGCGCAGGGGAATCGTGCTGATTTCCGGTGTGCCTTGAATGCACTGTGCAGCAATATCCTCGATGGTTTCTGCGTGGAATTCCTCGACACATTCCTTG
>CAMURM010000204.1 GCA_947097535.1 uncultured Selenomonas sp. | reverse complement strand
AAGATCTGCATCCCATTGGAAATTCACCATATCGAAAACCTCACTTTCTTGTTTTTCCTTGAAATATTCCACCAGATAATCATTCTCCATATAATAACGTATCGCCTCGGGTACAGCTTCATCCAAGGCTTTGCCTTCGTGCACGCTTCGACGCACCTTAGCAACGAATGCGCTGTAGGATTTGAGCGAGGCACATCGAGCGAGAATTTCGTTTCCCGCGTCCTCGTTAATATTTATGACTTCGACAACCAACTCCATCGCACCTTCATTCTCACCGAAAGCATCGGACAGGCACAGCTGCCATCGTGGAGGCATTTGTATCCTGCCATTGTAGAAAACATAGAACTTCGGTGCGGGCAGGGCGATGATTTTTGAATGATAGGGAGATTTCGGGTCGACGTATCGGCGATAGAGTTCCGCGATGTACCAGAGGATACGAAGCGGCATATTGGCGTTCACAGTACTTTGGTGTTCAAGCAGGATGATGTGGTGATTCTTGACGATGAAACTTACGTCATTCTTCTCGCTGTCGAAAAAGATCTCATCCATCGTTGTCAGTTTTATATCATCTGCTTCTACCATTTCACCTTCCAATGACGCATAAATCTGTGGAAGCCTTTGCACATTATTGAAGATATCACGGAAAAGGGAATCTTTATAGGTGCGTTTTGTAGTTCTCATCGAATCCACCTTTCTGCTTGTATTATACTATAATCTGCCGTCAACCGACAAGAATTGCACCTGCATCCGAGATGCGGAACGCCGTCTCAGAAAACAGCATCCGAATAAAGTGTCCTATGTAAACGCTACTAAAGCCCCGTCACTCTTCCAGCAAAGCCTGATAAACGTCGCGGCGGCTCAGGCGGAGGCGCTTTGCCGCTTCCCGCATGGCTTCCTTCTTCGCCATGCCTTCTGCCATGAGCTGCCGTACAAGCTCTTGGGGCGTTTCTTGCGGCGCGCTTTCCCGCACCTCGTCGCCCGCACCTGCGACGACGAGGACGAATTCGCCGCGCGGCTCTTCCTCGCTGTAGTGCGCCAGAAGTTCTATGAGCGTGCCGCGACGGAATTCTTCGTAGCGCTTCGTCAGTTCGCGCGCGGCAGCTGCGGGGCGCTCGCCGCCGAAGGCGGCGGCGAGCGCTGCAAGTGTCGCCTTCAGATGGTGCGGCGCTTCGTAGAAGAGCAGCGTTTCCGATCGAGCCGCGAGCTCCGCGAGAAGCTCGCGGCTTTTTGCCGTCGTACGCGGCAGGAAGCCGACAAAGGTGAAGCGGCGCGTGTCGAGCCCCGAGCAGATGAGCGCCGAGAGCGCCGCGTTGGCGCCGGGCAGGGGCGATACAGCGATTCCTGCGGCGATGGCAAGCTCCGCAAGGTGGCTGCCGGGGTCGGCGATGCCCGGCAGACCCGCGTCGCTGACGCATATAAGGTCGTTGCCGGCGAGCAGGAAGTCGACGAGCTGCGGCCCCTTTTCCAGCTTGTTGTGCTCGTGGTAGCTCGTGAGGCGCGTATGGATGTCGTAGCGCGCGAGCAGCTTGCGCGTGTGGCGCGTATCCTCCGCTGCGATGAGCGGCACTTCCTTGAAGAGACGCACCGCGCGAAAACTCATATCCTCCAGGTTGCCGATGGGCGTCGCCGCGAGGTAGAGCGTTCCCCTTGCAGGATGCTGCGAAGCCCCTTCCTGCGGCAGGCTTCTCCCGCCATTTTCCGTCTGCGCCATACGCGCCCTCCTCTACTGTCATAAAAATAGCGGCATGGACGTTCACTCAGCGTCCATGCCGCTTACTGTCTTCCCTGCCGCGCCGATGAGCGGCGGCAAGACCTTCAGTGCGCCCGCCGCTCTGCCGACGACAGCTTCCATGAGCACGAAGCGCGGCGCGGCGTCCGCGCGCGGCTGGAAGAACTGCAGGCGATGCGCCGCCATGCCGTTTGCCTGCAGGGCAAAAAAAATCTCGTCGAGCCGCTCGGGCAGATGGACGAGCGCGAAGCGACCGCCATAGCGAAGCGCCGAGCGCGCGGCTTTGACGGTATCGGCGAGCGTCGCCGTGAGCTCGTGGCGCGCCCTCGCGCTGCGCCCGATCTTGCCGCGCCCGAGCGGGTACCACGGCGGATTGCAGAGGACGCAGTCAAAGCTCTCTCGCGCGTAAAGCGCTTCGATCGCGCGAAAGTCCCCCTCGCGAACGCGCACGCAGTCGGCGAGACCGTTCAGGCGCACGTTGCGCGCGGCGAGCTCTGCCATCAAAGGATCGAGCTCCACAGCGTCGACGGCGATGCCCGATTCAGCGATGAGAAGCGCAATGACGCCCGTGCCCGTGCCGAGCTCAAGGACGCGCTCGCCTCGCTTGAGCTCGACGAAGCGCGCGAGCAGCACGGCGTCGAGTGAGAAGCGTGCTGCCAGACGATTCTGGATGATGCGCCGCCCCGCGTGCTGCAAATCGTCGAGACGCTCCCCTTCTTTGCTTGCCGCCTGCCAGGCGGCAAGGGGCGCCACACGCCCCATCTACGCCTTATCCTCCTGCTCGACGGCGATGATGTCCTCCCATGCCGCCACGAGCGTTTTGTGCGAGTCGAGCAGGATCGTCGCCGTGCGCCTCTGCGCATTGAGCGAGATGACCTTGCCCTCGCCTTCCGCTGATGCCACGCGGCTGCCCTGCTTCGGCGGCTTCGGGCGGCGCTTCGGGCAGCTCTTCTGGTAGCCCGCGCACTCGTACTTGAGGCAGCACATGAGCCTGCCGCAGATGCCCGAGATCTTCGCCGGATTCAGCGAGAGGTTCTGCTCCTTCGCCATGCGGATGGACACCGGCGCGAAGTCACCGAGGAACATCGAGCAGCAGAGCGGCCTGCCGCAGCAGCCCATGCCGCCCATGAGCTTCGCTTCGTCGCGCACGCCGATCTGCCTAAGCTCGATGCGCGTGCGGAACACGGAGGCGAGATCCTTGACGAGCTCGCGAAAGTCGATGCGCCCGTCCGCCGTGAAGTAGAAGATGATCTTGTTCAAGTCGAACGTGTACTCGACGTCGACAAGCTTCATCGCCAGCCCATGCGTCCGAATCTTCTTCTCGCAGACCTTGAACGCTTCCTTTTCCTGCCGATGATTTTCCTCGACCTTCGAGAGATCCTGCGCCGTCGCCTTGCGCTGCACCGTCTTCAGATTCTGCGAGCCGTTTTCCTCCACATCGCGCGGCCCTAAGACGACGCGCCCGCACTCCATGCCGCGCACCGTCTCGACGATGACATCGTCGCCAAGCGTGAGCTCATGTCGGCCGGGGCTGAAATAATATATCTTGCCCGCTTTCTTAAAGCGGACGCCCACGATCGTCTGCAACCCATTGCCTCCTTATCTATAGAAAGCGCGGCTTTCCTACGCCGCGCACAATATCATCCATTTTTTCGTATCAAGCGTCCCGCAGGCGCAGCAAAAGCCCCTCGAAAAGCAGGCGCGGACTCGCGTTGCTCCTGAGCCTTCGGAGCGCCTCGCGCACGAGGGCGAGCGAGGCGAAGACGCGCACCTCGGGAAAGTCTTCGAGCGCCTCTGCGAGCGCCGCCCGCTTCTCCTCGTGATAGAGGGTAGCACTCCCCGCATAGAGCACGAGCATGTCGCGCAGGAGCCTCGAAAGCGCGAGAAGCCAATCTTCGGCGCGCGCGCGAGAGAGCTTCCCGAGCTCCTCCGCTTTTTCCCACAGGTGCAGCGTATCGAGGGTGCGCAGGGAAAAGAGCGTCCGTGCCGCATCGTCGACGAGCTGCAGCCCTTCCTCTTCGTCCAATAGAAGCGCGTGGCTCAGGCTGCCGTCGGCAGCGGCGGCGAGAGAATGTGCCTTCGCCGCCGAGGTGCCGCGCGCGAGCAAGGCTCGCTCGATCGCTTCGGGCGAGAGCGCACCGAAGTGCAGTATACGCACGCGCGAGAGGATCGTCGGCAGGAGCGCCGCGCGCTTCCCGGTCACGAGCAGGAAGAAGACGTCGCCCGCCGGCTCTTCGAGCGTCTTTAAGAGGCTGTTCGCCGCCGCCTCGTTCATCGCCTCCGCCTCGTCGATAAGAACGACGAAGCGCCCC
>CAMURM010000203.1 GCA_947097535.1 uncultured Selenomonas sp. | reverse complement strand
CCTCGCGGTTGCAGCGGCCCGCTGCCTGCACGATGCTGTCGAGGCCGTTGATCTCTCGATAGACGCTTGGGAAATCGAGGTCGACGCCGGCTTCCACGAGGCTCGTCGAGATGACGCGGCAGGGCTTGCCCTCTTTCAAGCGCTCGCGGATTTCCTCCAATACCTGCTCGCGATGGACGGGATAGAGATTCGTGGACAGATGGTAGGTACCCTCCTGCTCCCCCAGCAAATCGAAGATACGCTGCGCCGTCTTCTTCACGTTGACGATGCAAAGAACCCGCTCCTGCGCCGCGAGCTCTGCGGCAAGGAGCTCTTCCGTCAGCGCTTCTTCGCGCAGTCGGATCGTCGTGCGCCGGAAGAAGTCGGCATTTTCCATAAGCGCCGGGCAAATTTCGATTGGCTGCAGATCGGCGGGGAAAAACTGCCCGAGGGGCGGCTGCGTCGCCGTGCAGAGCACCGCTGTGCAGTCGTAGTGACGCACGAGCGCCTCGATCGCGGCAAGCGAGGGACGCAGATAATCGAGCGGAATCATCTGCGCCTCGTCGAAGATCACGATGCTCTCGGCGAGGTTGTGCAGCTTGCGGCATTTCGACGGACGATTGGAAAAGAGCGACTCGAAGAACTGCACGTTCGTCGTCACGATGACGGGCGCATCCCAATTCTCCGTCGCCAGGCGCTTGCGGCTCATGTCCGTGTCCTGCACATCGTCATAGTCCACATTCTGATGATGCTCGACGACGCTGTCCGAACCCAGCAGCTCTCGAAACACCGCCGCGTTTTGCTCGATGATCGACGTGTAGGGGATGACGTAGATGATGCGCTTGCGCTTCCTTTTGGCATGACGGGCATAATGCAGGGCGAAAGCCAGCGAAGAAATCGTCTTGCCCCCGCCCGTCGGGATGGTTAGTCGGTAGAAATGTCCTGCCGCTTCCTTGCCCGCGGCGATGCTTTCGGCAAGGAGCGCCATGCGCTTCTTGTTGATCGGCTGCTTCAGTCTCTGCCGCTCTTCTTCCGTTTTCGGTCTGAAAAACTTATCCTCGACGCTCGCCTCGAAACGCGCGAGCAGAGTTTCCATGGATGCAAAGCCCTCGCGCTCGACGCTCCCTGCCGTCATGAACTTTTCTGTATCGAGGAAGTCCGCATCGACGAGGCAGGAAAATAGCATACGCGTATAGAGCATCGTGGAAAACGGCGCCCGAGCGACTTCCTCCAAAAGGCGCGATGCAGGCAATACATCTTCCAGCTTCGCCTCATGATAGGCGCGGCAATCGGGCAGCTTTCGCCGCTTGAGCCGCCCCAGGAGCGTCCCCTCGCCCTCCGTATTCGCCGGCGTCCCCTGATTCGGTATGCCGCCGTGATGACCCGCGATGCAAAATGCCATCACGTGCGCCATGCCCTTGCTCAGCCGGCTGCTCTTCCCTTGCCCCGTTCCCTGCCCGAGCTTCACGATCTCCTGCGCGCCTGCCGTCGAATGGTCGATGCTGCCCCGCAGCCTTTTCTTCTTCTCCTCGTCCGCGCGCATGTACGCCTGGAACTCCTGCGAATACTTGCCAATGTCGTGGTAGAGCCCCAGCAGCCGCCCCAACGCCGCCTCGCCAAAGGCGGCGGCAAAGCGCTCGGCGAGCGCGGCAACGCCCGTCAGATGATCGAGCAAAAGCTGCTCGCGTCCTGTTTCCTCGTCACGATGTCCAATGTATACAGAATCTTTTGTCATTTTGCTGCCTCCTAAACTCCTATGACCGCACACGATAAACGCTCGGGATGCAAAGCGCCTCCCGAAGGAAACACGGATAAATTCAACCACCCATCTTCACGCATCCGCGCTGTTCTAAAAAATTTCTCGCAAGTTACTTCGACACCGTCGCTTCCATCTCCTGTATACTTTCTTAGAAATTCCAAAAACTCCTTCCTCCACCCCTCTCTACGACCTCGCGGGCATCTGTCGCTTATATCGCCGCCCATAGTATGCTATAATATAGGGAGTCAACAAAAAATGAAGGGAGGCGGCGCGTCCGCCATGAAAAGAGAGCGTTTCACCTACGGCGTCGTCCATATCGGCTCCGTGCATACGAGTCTCCTCATCGTGTCGTTCGCCGCGCTCGACGACATCGAGATCATCGAGCGCGTGCGCAAGGAGACGGGCTTCGGCGAAGAGGTGTTCCGCCACGGCCGTCTCTCGTTTTCTTCCATCCGCGAGCTCTGCCGGATCCTCGCGGGCTTTCGGCGGCTCCTGGACGACTACGGTGTAGAAAAGGTCTTTGCCATCGGCACCTCGGTTCTCAGAGAGGCCGAAAACCGTCTCGGCATCCTCGATCAGATCCGCATCCGCACGGGCTTTGCCGTCGAGGTCGCCGACATGACGCAGGAGATCTACTACAAATTCTTCGCTCTGAGCCACGAACTTCTGGAAAACGCGAAAAACTTCGGCGAAAAGCCCGTTCTCCTCATGGACATCACCTCAAGCGGCCTCGGGCTCACGGGCTGGCACGCAGGAAGGCTGCTCTTCCAGCAGAACGTCGCGAGCGGCAGCCTCAGCATCCTTGAACACTTCAGCGAGCAGGAGCGCGAGAGCTTGTCCTTCCCCGCTGCCGTGCGCGACTACATCCACGCGACACTCTCGCCACTCTGGCCGAGCATCGAGCAGCACGCGATCCGCTACCTCGTGCTCTCGGGGCTCGAAGCGCGCACCGTCGCGGCGCTCCTCGCACCAAAAAGCCGGGAGCCTTACACCTTCCTGCAGCCCGAGGAGTTCCTGCGCTTTCTCGACTCCTTCGCCGGGCTCACGCCGCAAAAGCTCATGGCGCGCTGCGCCGTCACCGAGAGCCGCGCCAACCTCCTCCTGCCGACACTCCTGCTCTACGGCGAAGTCGTGCGCGCGACGCGCGTCAAGGGCATGTTCCTCATGAGCACGACCTTCCTCGCGAGCTACAGCGCCTATCGCGGCGCGCAGATGGCGGCTCTACCCTGCCTCGCCGAGCAGGAGGAGCGCATCGTGCAGCTCGCGCGCACGACGGCGGCGAAGTACGGCTCGACCCTTGAGCACACGGCGCGCGTCGAGCAGGCGGCGATGAAGCTCTTTCGCGCCCTCGACGGCGCACACGGGCTTTCGCCGCGCGCCCTCCTGCTGCTTCGCCTCGGCGCCATCCTGCACGAGACGGGCAAATTCATCAATTTGCGCCATTACAACCGCTACTCGTATCAAATCATCTGCGGCACCGATTTCTTCGGTATTTCCGAGGCGGAAAAGGAGATCGTCGCCAACATCGCCTACTACTACAGCGGCGAAAATCCCGGCAGCAAGGACGGCCACTACGCGCGTCTGTCGCACGAGCAGAAGGTCACAATGCTCAAACTCTGCGCCATCCTGCGCCTGGCGGACGCCCTCGACCAGGGGCACAGCAGCAAGATCGAGCGCCTCTCGGCAGAGCTTTCTAAGGAGGAGCTTATCGTCCGCTTCGAGGCGGAAGCGGACATCGCGCTGATCCGCTGGACCTTTGCGCGCGCCGCCGCGCTTTTCCGCGAAATCTTCGGCATCGAGCCCGTTCTCTGCCGGGCATGAGGAGGAAGCAAAATGGACATGCTGAAAAGAGCCTATTTCCTGAACCGTGAATGTTCGTGGCTGAACTTCAACCAGCGCGTACTCAAGGAATCGACGCGCGAGGCGAATCCTCTCCTGGAACGCCTGCGCTTCATCGCCATCGCCTGCTCGAACCTCGACGAATTCTTCATGATCCGCGTCGCCGGCGTGAAGCACCTCGTCGCGAGCGGCATCGAGCATCGGGACATCGCCGGTCTCAGTCCCGAAGAGCAAATGCTCGCGATCTCGCGCCAGGCACATCGTCAGTACCGCGCGATCTACCGCTGTCTCGCGCTCGTCATCGGGGAGCTGGCGACGCACGGCATCCGCTTCCTGCGCCCCGCTGAACTTGTGGGCGAGCGCGCGCTCTGGCTCGCCGAGCTCTTCGAGCGCGAGATCTATCCCGTCGTCACGCCCATGGCGGTCGATCCCGCGCACCCCTTTCCCTTCCTCCCGAGCCGCAGCCTA
>CAMURM010000202.1 GCA_947097535.1 uncultured Selenomonas sp. | reverse complement strand
CCTCTACGCCGAGCGCGCCCGCGCGGTAGCCCGTGAGTGCCTCACTCTTCGGCGCGGTGCCCGCGATCGTGCCGCCCGTCGTCAGCACGCAGATCTTCGGCTTCATTTGCTCGACCTCCTCTTTCGATGACGCGTTCGCTGATGCTTTCAATGGAGCGGCGCGCCCTTGAGCGCGAGCGGCACTTCCCAGACGGCACCTGCCTGTTCGCGCATCGCTGCCGGGCTCAGGCGCTGCCAGATCGCCTGCACGCGCGCGGCGAAGGCGTCGGCGGCAAGCGGCGCTTCGGCGGCCGCGCGCGCATGGCGGCTGAGCAGCGCGGCGAAGGACGCGGGCATCGTCTCTTCGCGCTGTGCGAGCAGAATAGAGAGGCGCGCGTCGACGAGGCAGAGGTGCAGCACTTCGTCGGCGAGCGACGCTTCGCTCGGCAGCTGCTCCTGCGTGAGCGCGCTGAAGGAAAGCGGCGCATCGCCCCAGCCCTCCTTGAAGATGCCGGGGATCCGATAGAGCAGGAAGAGCACGCCCGCCTCTTCGTAGAGCGCCAGCTCCATCGCCCCCGTGCGGAACGCCTCGATGGCGATGATGTCGCTCTTGGCGAGCTGCAGGATGAACATCGCGCCGTTCACGTCGACCTGAAAAAGTCCGCCCTCGCCTTGATTTTTTATGGGCAGAGGGAACTTCTCGCCGACCTGGAAGTTTGTGTATGACATGAGCTATCTCCTTCCTGTATAAAAATCTGCCGCGCGGTTTCAGCAGACTGACGTGCGGCGGCGCCCATAAGCGAACCGTTTTGAGCAAGCGTTAAAAATCCCGCACATTCCCCCTCGACCAAAATTCTCGTTCAAGCGAAGCGCGTTTGAATTTTGGTCGTTATTTAGGGGAATGGGCGGGATTTAGCTTGCGAAATCCCCGCGTTTGCGTTGGGCGACGCCGCACGCCGCCGCGTGGTTTATTATCGCGGGCATGAGATGCGCCCGACCGTCTCGATCGTGTGGTGCAGCTCCTCGACGAGCGGCGTCGAGGCCGCTCGGTAGTACATCTCTTTTCCTTCGCGCCGCGAGGTGATGAGGCCGCTCGTCTTCAAAACGCGCAGATGATGCGAGATCGCCGGGCTCGACATCTGCATGTAGGCGGCGATGTTGATCACGCACTCCTCATAGTGGCACAGGAACCAGAAGATATGCAGCCTCGTTGCATCGCCGAGCTGCTTCATCGCCGCCGACACCGTGGCGAGCGTCTCTGCGTCCGGCATGTGCGGCAGCGCCGCCTCGCGATGACCATGATCGTGCGGCAGGCGCCGGGGTTCTTCCTGCATGTATTCCAATCCCTTCCAAATAGGTTTTCTCAGTTTGCCACGCCGGGAAAGGCAGTGACAAACGCCTTACGCCACCTTCTTCTTAACGATGCCGAGGCAGACGGCGCTGATGACGGCGCCGACGAGAATCGCCACGAGGTAGAGAAGCGGGTTGCCGATCGTCGGCACGACGAAGATGCCGCCGTGCGGCGCGCGCAATGTGCAGTCGAAGAACATCGACAGAGCGCCCGCGGTCGCCGAGCCGATGATGCACGACGGAATCACGCGGATGGGGTCTGCCGCGGCGAACGGAATCGCGCCCTCCGTGATGAACGAGAGACCCATGATGTAGTTGACGACGCCCGACTTCCTCTGCTGCTCCGTGAAGCGGTTCTTGAATAGCGTCGTCGCGAGAGCGATGGCGATCGGCGGCACCATGCCGCCCGCCATGACCGAAGCCATGATGCTGTACTCACCTGACGCGAGCATGCCCGTGCCGACGACGTACGCCGCCTTGTTCACGGGACCACCCATGTCGACCGCCATCATGCCGCCCATGATGAGGCCGATGAAGACGCGGCTCGACGTATCCATGCCGCGCAGGGTCTCGACCAGCCAGTTGTTGATGCCGGCGACGGGCGGGTTGATCACGAAGATCATGATGATGCCCACGAGGAAGACGCCGAGCAGCGGATAGAGCAGCACGGGCTTGATGCCTTCCAGCGACTGCGGCAGATCGGCGAACACTTTCTTGAGCGCGTTGACGATGTAGCCCGCGACGAAGCCCGCGATGAGCGCGCCCAAAAAGCCTGCGCCGCTCGCCCCCGCGAGTGCGCCGCCGACGAAGCCGACGGCAAGGCCGGGCCTGTCCGCGATGCTCATGGCGATGAAGCCCGCGAGCACGGGCAGCATGAAGCCGAAGGAGATGCCGCCGATGTCCATGAAGGTCTTGGCGTACCAGACGTTCGAGCCGAAGTTGCCGGGGTTGGCGGGGTCGAAGGTATCGAGCAGGAAAGCGAGCGCGATGAGGATACCGCCGCCGATGACGAACGGCAGCATGTGCGAGACGCCGTTCATCAGATGCTTGTAGATCTGGCGCGTGATGCTCTCGTCCTCCGCCGCGCTCTCTTCGGCGGCTGCCGCGCCGCCCGCGTGATGGTAGATTGGCGCCGTGCCCGCGAGCGCTTCGTCGAGCAGCGCGTCCGCCTTGTTGATGCCGTTCGCGACCTTCGTCTGGATCACGGGCTTGCCGTCGAAGCGCGCCATCTCGACGTTCTTGTCCGCCGCGACGATGATGCAGGCGGCTTCGGCGATCTCCGCCGCCGTCAGGATGTTCTTCGCGCCGCCCGAGCCGTTCGTCTCCACCTTGATGGGGATGCCGCGCCTCTTCGCGTGCTGCTCAAGGCTCTCCGCCGCCATGAAGGTGTGCGCGATGCCCGTCGGGCAAGCCGTGACGGCGAGGATCTTCTTCGTGATTGGCGCGGGCGTGGGCGCAGCGGCTTCTTCTTTTGCAGCTGCCGCCGCAGGTGCAGGCGCCGCCGCCGCTTCGAATGTGCCGTCCTCCTTCGCGTCGATGATCGAGAGGAAATCGTCCTTTGACTTCGCGGCGACCAGGGCTTCCTTGAAGTCGGGATCCATGATCATCGTCGCGAGCTTGCTCAAGACTTCGAGATGCACGTCGGCCGCCGTGTCGGGCGCGGCGATCTCGAAGAAGAGGCGCGAGGGGTTGCCGTCCATCGCCTCGAAGTCCATGCCCGCGGGCACCGTCATCGCCGCGAGCCCCGGCGCCTTTACGCCCGTGCTCTTGGCGTGCGGCGTCGCGATGCCGTCGCCGAGCCCCGTCGTGCCCGAAGCCTCGCGCGCGAGCACGTCCTTTTCGTACTGCGCCTTGTCCGCGAGGTTGCCGCCCTTTTCCATCAGATCCGTCAGGATGGCGATGGCGTCCTCCTTGTCCTTCGGCTGCGCGCCGAGGGCGATGCTCTCACTCTTCAATAAGTCCGTAATACGCATATCGACCGTTCCTTTCTTTCAGCCAGCGTTCAGCCGATGGTCTTAAGGAACCGCTGATAAATTCAGCCCCCATAAATCTGGGCGACTTCACTATGATCAGAGGTTCTTCAAAAGCGCCTCGACCTCGGGGCGCGTCGCGAGATTTTCGGAAAATGCCGAGGCCGAGCCCGTCGCAACGCCCATGAAGAAGGCGCGCTGCCAGGAGCCGTCCGACTCCTCGAAGCCCGCGAGGAAGCCCGCGACCATCGAATCGCCGGCGCCGACGGAGTTCACGAGCGTGCCCTTGGGCGCGGGGCTCTTGAAGGATTCGCCCGCTTCCGTCAAGAAGAGGGCGCCGTCGCCCGCCATCGAGATCAGGACGTTCTTCGCGCCCATCTCCTGCAGCTTCTTCGCATGTGCGAGCAGCTCTTCCTCCGTCTTGAGCTCCTTGCCGAACATCTCGCCGAGCTCGTGGTTGTTCGGCTTGATGAGCCAGGGGCCGTACTTCAAAACCTTGAGCAGAAGCCCCTTCGTCGCATCGACGATGATGCGGATGCCGCGCCCCGCCAGATGCTCCATGATGCGCTCGTAGATGTCGTCGGGCAAAGTGTTCGGGATGCTGCCCGCGAGGACGAGCGTGTCGCCGTCTTGGAGATTTTCGAGCTTTTGGAAAAGCTCCTTCTGCGCCGCCTCGGGGATCAAAGGCCCCTGCCCGTTGATCTCCGTTTCCTCCTTCGCCTTGATCTTCACGTTGATGCGCGAAAA
>CAMURM010000201.1 GCA_947097535.1 uncultured Selenomonas sp. | reverse complement strand
CGCCGCCCTTTCATATTCGCTGAAGGACGGGACAGGCAGGAGAACGTGCGCAGGACGCACGGCATAAAAAAAGCAATAAAAAAGCTCCGCTGCCCCGTTGCCAAGTACGATTTCCTCCTGCGGCACGCGATAAAAAGAAGCGATCGCCGCCTTCAAGCCGCGCGCCTTGGGATCCGGATAGTTTACGACATCATCCACATGGGAAAGAATGGCTTCGCGCACAGCAGGCGACAAGCCGAGGGGATTGATATTCGCACTGAAATCGAGCCATGAACCACCGTTCGGGCAATCCTCGTAAACATTGCCCCCATGTTCATACTTTTGCAGAATATCTCCCCCCTCTCATCCATCGCCTACGTATCAAAAGTTCTCTCCCTGCATGGGAAGAAACCATCTGGCAAACAAGCATCTGTTATTCTCCATTCTACAGCAACTTGCTTTCTTCCTGCAACAGAAACTTCAGCAGACAAAAGCAGAAATCAGCAGAAAGACGACGAGTATGAGCGTTTCCGTCAGCGTCGTAACAGCGCCGTATAGATCCCCGGTCAAGCCGCCGAGATGGCGCGTCGCGTAGCTTGCGAAGAAGATGGTAAAAATAAGTGCAGAAAGTAAAACCGCTGCCATGGCAGGAAACCACGCGAAAAGTCCGCCTGCACCCAGAGGAGCGACGCCAAAAAGCGCCATAACGATACCCGGCACGAGCATGAGAATAATCGTATAAAAAAAAGCGCCGCAGAGCACGGGCTTCGTGCCGCCGTCCTTGAACGCCTTTCCCATGCCCTCGGGGCGTGCGTACGGAAAAGACGAGATGGCTGTAACCATCATCAGGCGCGCGACGACGGGCATGAAGAGCAAGGCGGGAAAAAGCCACGGGCTTGGCAGGAGGTCGAGCAGGATCGACCAGTCGAGAATCATCAGCAGGACGAAGGCAAAGACGCCGTTCGCTCCCACGCGGCTGTCCTTCATGATTTCCAGCATGCGCTCGCGCGAGCGTCCTGAAAAGAGCCCGTCCATTGTGTCCATGAAGCCGTCGCAGTGAAGCCCTCCCGTCATGAGGATCGGCAGGAGCAGAAGGAGCGCCGCAATGACATGAGGCGGCAGAGAAAAACCGATCTGCGGCAGAAGCAGCAGAAAGACTGCGGCAAAAGCGGCGTAAATGATGCCGAGCACCAAGCCGATCAAGGGGAAATAGCGCACGCTGTCGGCAAAATCTTTCTCGCACCAGTCCTTTTGCTCCACGATGGAAAGGCGCGTGAGAAACTGCAGCCCAATAAAGAAGGCACGCACAAGAAACACCTCCGTCCGCCCTGCTCACTGCATGAACAAGAACATCGCCCTCTGCTGCCAAAGGAGGAAGCCTCCGTAGGCGAAAAGCAGAAAGAGAATCGTGACCGTATACATAAGGCGCACGGTCTTCTGGATGTCGTCGGCTTCGATTTCCCGCGTCGCTTCACCCATGTAGGCACGAAAATGCGGCTCGCCGAAGTAGTAGTTGTTGCCGCCTAAACGTATGCCGAGTGCGCCCGCTGTCGGCGCCTCAGCGTGACCGCCGTTCGGGCTCGGATGCTTTTTCGCGTCGCGGCGCAACATGCGCCAGGCGCCGCGCCCATCAAAGCGCAGCAGGAACGCCGCGAGGACGAAGAGCGCGCCCGCGAGGCGCGCGGGGATGTAGTTGAGCACATCATCGAGACGCGCCGCCACTCTGCCGAAGTACAGATACTTCACGTTCTTGTAGCCAAGCATCGAGTCCATCGTATTCGCCGCCCGGTAGAGCACCGCGAACGGCAGACCGCCGAGCAGATAGAAAAAGAGCGGAGCGAGAACGCCGTCGACCGTATTTTCCGCCACAGTTTCAATCGCGGCGCGCGACACCTCGGGAGCACTGAGCTTTTCCGTATCGCGTCCCACGATCCAGCCGACCTTTCGGCGCGCTTCTTTGATATCCCCGTCCTTGAGGAGCGCGCGTATCTCCATGCCCGCCGCCGCAAGGCTCTTCGGCGAGATCATGAAGGCGAGCAGCAGGGCTTCGAGCGCCATGCCCACATGCGGCAGAGGGATGAGTGCCAGAAGCTGCAGGACGCACCAGGCAATCTCGTAGCAGACGACGAGCACGATGAGCACGAGCACGCCGCCGTAAAGCAGCTTTCTTTCGTTCGTATCCTCGGCATGATAAAAGCAATGCTCCAACCAGGCGATGAGATTGCCGATCAGCACGACGGGATGGAAGCGCGAGCGCGGATCGCCGAGGACGCAGTCGATGAAAAAAGCGAGAACAGCCGTCAGCATCCGCCCTTCTCCCCCATGATTTCCCGCAGCTTAGCCATATCGAGATGAGCGCGCACCACGGCGGCGAGGCGGTCGTAGCTCTCCTCCTTCTCGCGGTAGCGGTTGCGCGTCACGGCAAGCGCGGGAAGCCCCTTCCGCTCGCGCAGAGCATTGAGCAATGCGCGGCGCAGGCCGTCGTGATCGAAAAGGCCGTGAATATATGTGCCGAAGACATCTGCCGCCTCATTCGCCGTGCCTTCCACAGCATCGCAGGCTTCGCCGCGCCGCTCTTCGATGCGGAAGGGATGACTTTCACCTGCGCGTAAGAATTCCGTCGTTCCCATGTGGATTTCATAGCCCTTGATGCCGTCGGCGGAAATCCTTTTGCCGAGAAACGGCAGATCTCGAAGAGACGCGACGATCTGCGAAGTCAGCTTGCTTTCGTGAAAGGTCGTTTGCAGCCCGAGAAGTCCCAGCCCCTCCGTACTGTCAAACGAGGATTCCGTATGATGCGGGTCGAGAATCCGCTCGCCGAGCATCTGATAGCCGCCGCAGATGCCGATGACGGCGGCGCCCTTCGCATGCGCCTCGCGAATCTTCGCCGCAAGGCCCGACTTTTCCAGCCAGCGCATATCCTCCGACGTGTTCTTGCTGCCCGGCAGCAGGATCAGGTCAGGCACGCCGAGAGCCTCGGCGTCATGGACGTAGCGAAGAGCCACATCGGGCTCGCTTTCCAGACTGTCGAAGTCCGTGAAGTTGGAAATCTTCGGCGTGCGTATGACGGCGAGATTCAGATCCTTTTCCTCCGCTTTTTCCGCCTTGTCCTCCAAGGATACGGAGTCCTCGTCGTCGATGCCCATCGCCTCGATATGCGGAATGACGCCGAGCACGGGCTTGCCCGTCTTTTTTTCCAAGAACTCTACGGCAGGCGTGAAGAGCGAGATGTCGCCGCGGAACTTGTTGACGACGAGCCCCTTGACGAGCGCCCTCTCGTCCTCCTCCAAAAGTTCCAGCGTGCCGACGAGCGAAGCGAGTGCGCCGCCGCGATCAACGTCGGCGATGAGGAGCACGGGCGCATTCAGATACTTCGCCACACGCATGTTGACGATGTCGTTCGCCTTGAGGTTGACCTCGGCGGGGCTGCCCGCGCCCTCGATGACGACGGTTTCATACTCTGCGTCCAGGCGCGCCAAAGCCTCCTTGACCGCCGTGAACGCCTTGAGCGAGTAGCCCTGATGGTATTCCTTCGCCGTCATGTTGCCGACGGGCTTTCCCATGAGAACGACCTGCGAGCAGGAATTTCCCGTCGGCTTCAGTAGCACGGGATTCATGTCGACGAAAGGCTCCAGCCCTGCGGCCTCCGCCTGCGCGACCTGGGCGCGCCCCATTTCCAGTCCGTCCTTCGTGACGTAGGAATTGAGCGCCATATTCTGCGCCTTGAAGGGAACGACACGCCGCCCCTCCTGCCGGAAGATACGGCAGAGCGCCGTCGTCAGGATGCTCTTTCCGACATGCGAGCTCGTCCCCATCATCATGATGTAATTCGCCAAAAGCCATTCCTCCCGTACAAGATATGCGAACGAATGCCCATCACGGACACCGTGCTCCGTCCCTGTATATGAATATACTAGTCCAAACCGCCGTTTTGCCACGGCACGGCCAGCTTCTTGAAATCGACGGCGATGCCGCAGGAAACGACGTACACCTCAGCCGCCTCACGCGCCGTCAGCTGGTTGGCGATGCCCGTGATATCGCGGTACTCGCGCGCGAGGTGATTCTCCGGCACGATGCCCGCGCCCACCTCGTTCGTCA
>CAMURM010000200.1 GCA_947097535.1 uncultured Selenomonas sp. | reverse complement strand
CGATCAGAAGCTGCCCCTCGCGGTCGGGGTCGCCCGCATGGACGATCTCATCGGCGCGCGCGATGAGATCCCGCACGATGCGGAACTGATGCGCCGCCGACGGCGCGACGACGAGCTGCCACTCGGCGGGCACGATCGGCAGATCCTCGGCGCGCCAGAACTTGTACTTCTCGCTGTACTCCTCCGGCTCCTTCTGCCGCAGGATATGCCCGAAGCCCCACGTCACCGCCCCCTCTGCCGTTTCCAGCCAGCCGTCGTGCGAGCGCACGGGACCTTTGAGGCATTTCGCGATCTCGCGCCCCATGCTCGGCTTCTCCGCGATATAAAGCCGCAAGCGATCCCCTCCTTTCTGCTCAAACTCCATGTTACGGCATCTTTCTCATACAAATCAAATATTTCCTATATTATACCACAAAAGCACATTCCTCTCCACGGCATATTTCAGACGCAAGAAGTTTGCCACAATATGCCGCCATCTGCCAGTCACCACACAATTCATCTTGCTTATGGTATAATAAAAAAGAATAATGTATGATGTCGAAGGAGGCGAGCGTCATGCCAATCTGGGTATTTGCAGAAAGCGATCCCGCTCCTTGGACGGCCTGCCATTGGGGCGTTACAAGCCATCCGCACTACCACGACTGCGAAAACTGCGATCATGCGCGCTATGGCAGCTGCGACATCGGCAAAGCGTTCGTCGAACGCAAGCAGAACGAAGCGTTCAGAGCCCGTGCGAAAGAGATTATCAACTCGCTCCCGCCCTATCCCTCACTCGACCCGAAGCGCCTTCCCTAGCCGCCCGCCACGGGCAGTTTCTCTTTGCCGCGCCAGGGGCGCGAAAGCCGTACCACGTTGCTCTAGTCCACAACCTCTCCTACATACCCAGTTTCAGATTCTTCTCAACTTACCATACTGCATGCTCACCACCGTCCTTATTTCTCACGCATACAAAAAGCAGTTATCCGGAAATCCCGAACAACTGCCTTTCCGTCATTCTACTTCGTCCCCAAAATTTATAATGTGTCCATAAAGCTTGCGCTGCCCACCATCTTTTCACAAGTCGATTTCTTTGCCATACAGTCGCTCCATTCCGGCGCGTGTAACCAGCCATATACCACCCGACTTGCGGCACTCCTCTTCAGTCAGCCTTGGCAGCCGCCCTTGAATCCCCGTGCAGAGGTGCTTGACGGAAACAGGACTTTTCTTCCAACGTGCCGCCGCCTCTTGCGTCGTCATGACGTCCGTGAATTTCAGTAGAATCTCATGGTCAGCCATACCCCAACAATCCCCCTTCACCTTCTCCTCATAATCTGTTCGGTTACTATACTGAACCTGGACGGACACCGCCCCGACCGTCTCCCTTGCTCATGACATCACCGCTTTACCATGAAACCCCAAGAGGTCAAGCCCGAAGGGCGCAGACCGATTGGCCAGGTTTCTGTAAGGGCGGCGCACAATGTCCACGAAGTGGACGTTTGTGCGTGTAGTTTATCATATCAAATCTCTTATGTTTCAGCAATGACTTTTCATTTCGCACTATAATCGCCTCGCTGTCAGCCTTTGCTCGTATGCGTCCCGCCGCTGCCGCCCCCGTCGCGATCAGTACCGCAATGCCTCCCATCGGCATTGCGGCGAACGACCTGCTGTTTCTTGACGAGCTCAGCTATGCGCGGTTCAACCAAGAAGAATCCGAGCTGCTTTTCAAAGTGATCGCTGAACGCTCGGAGGGAGCGAGCACGATCATCACGATGAATCTCGTATTCTCGAAACGGAAGGAGATCTTCGCCAGCGACACGCTGGTAGCGGCGCTGTTCGATCGTCTGACCTACCATGCACATGTACTCAACATGAACGGTGAATCTTACCGTTTGTCGAGCCAGCAGCAACGTCTGAATATGTCTTAATGGCTCAATGATTCATGATCACATGGCTCACTTTTTCGTGATCAAAGGTGGCTCAAAAATTCGTGATCAACTGGCTCACTTTTTCATTGACATTCACACAGTGTCTCCTGCGCCGCCCAGGGGCGTGCGCCCGTCACCGCTGCCTGCGTGCTGCGTGTCCTTAACCGCCCATGCCTTGTCCTTGAGCCATTCCGCTGCGCCATGATGTCCGCCTGCACGCGCTTCTCTTCGGCGCTCTTGCGGGCGGCTTCCGCCTCCTCGTACTGCTTCGTGAGCTTCGCCATCTGCGCTTCAAGCTTCTGCATCGCCGACTGTGCCCCTGTCTTCGTCTCCTCCGATGCAGCGAGCTTCGTTTCCAGCTCCTTGTGCCTCGTCTCCAGCTCCCCGTGCTGCGTCTTGAGCGCAGCAAGATCGCCTTCCGCCTTGTTCTTGGCGACACGCGCATCCGCCGCCTCCTTGCGAATCTTCGCAAGCTCATCCTTGACTGCCTGCACGAGTGCAGCGCCGTCTTGTGCAGCCTCCAGTGCCGCAAATACGTCTTTCAGTTCCATCTTCTTTGCCTCCTGTGCATATATTGTGATGAGCACCCGGCTCTTTTCACCGCATGAAAAATGCCCTGCCGTCAAGCACGGAGGGCATGAAAAAAGCACCTGCGGCATTCGCAAGTGCTCAGCTATTTAGTTTTTATCAGCCTAATTGAAATATGATTCTATGTCAAAGTCGGATTCGATATACAGTTCGTTGGCAACATAGTCATTCCGTACAACTAAGTCACCTTGCGGTGCGGAATAGGTCTGCCACGTGCTGGAATCAACGTCCTCAAGCAAGTCTCTTTTTTCCAAGTTTGGGATATGCTTTTCAAGGGCAGCGCACTGCTTATAAAACAAATCTGGCGCAAACTGATCGCATATCGTATAAACATATTTATAGCTCTTGGACACGCGTATCACTCCAATCCAAACTTCTCGTTGACGCTGCGGCGACTTTTTACCGCGCTTTCATATATCCTTTTGATAGCCTCCTCCCTAGAAATACCGGGGTTCTTATCTATCTTGTGAGTAATAAGCCCTTCCCACGTCCACGAGGGATCCGTCCTATCAAGCTGTTGCCTAAGCGTCTGATCCGCCATCAGGTCACGCGCCTGTCGTCGATACCGGTTACGTAATTCAAACGCCCGCCGAGCCTTTTCCTCCATCGGAAGCTCTTTACTGATTAACGTATGGATTAGATTGTCATGATAGACGTACCACTCACGCACAGTCTTATTGTCCAGCTTTCCGATATAGGCTTGCAAATCCGCAAAATCCTTTTTCTTTATTATATCACTCGACGAGATTTCTGACGAGAGCCTGCCGTCAACTTTTTTGCCGCCATAGCCTCGCGCTTTCTGCGTCCAGCTGATTTTCCCGTCCATCACATCCTTCGCCCCATGGATACCAAGAAGCATTTGCCGTTGATGCGGGTTCACACTCGCAAGGTACTCCCTTCCACCCTCCTCGATGCGCTCGTGCGGCGTCTCGTTATCGAGCATGCCGCGAATGACAGGCTTCAGGGAGCACATGCAGTTCGGATGCGCGGGAATCAGCGGCACGTTGCCCTTTGGGAAAATCCCTGCGCCTAGCCCGTAGAGATTCGCCTTGGCGTAGAGGTCACAAATGTCGTAGACAGGATGACGCCCCGAGAGCCGCCATTGGTAGGCGATGCAATCCTCGTTGGCATCCCAGCGCGCCAGAAAGCCGTCGTGGTACGCACGTGCCATCTCCGTGCGTGCGATGCGCTCGGCAAAATAGCGCGTGCGCTCTTGCGTCGCAACGTAGATCGCGTTATCGAGCGCCTTTTCATTCTGAGCCTCGACAGCGCGGACAAGCTGCGTATAGGCAGCGCGCATCCCCGTCGTCGTGCGCTTGGCGATTTCCTTCTTGACGGGCTTGAGCATCCGCAGGAGCTCGGCGCGCGGGATGTCGGCGCGGCGGCCTGCCGTGACGATCTCCCGCAAGAACTTCGGCAAGTCCTGCGTTGGAATTAAGGAATCACTGATAAATTCAGCCACCCATCTTCACACATCTGCGCTGTCCTCTCGTCGTCGACAAATCCTCGACGTAGCACCGCTACGCCTGTGGTTTGTCTCCTTGCTGAGCCGTCCAAGAGCCAAGTCCGAAGGACGCAGGCGATT
>CAMURM010000199.1 GCA_947097535.1 uncultured Selenomonas sp. | reverse complement strand
GTCGACAAATCCTCGATAGAACCAGCGCATCTGTGCAAATCTGGGCGGCTTCATTTTATCAGCGTTTCCTAAAGGCAGATTTTATTGCATTTTATCGCATCAAAAAAGAAGATCGTAAGGAGGAACTTCCATGGTCTTGAAAAAAATCATGAGTACGGCTCTTTGCGCCGCGCTCCTCGTGACGCAGGTCGGCGTGGTCAGCGCGGCGGAAGAAACGGTGCAGGGGAAGCTCACTGCCGTCGAGGAAGAGACTTGGGGTAGCGAGCAGACGGGGGCGCTTCTCGACCGCATCAATCGGCTGGAGAAGGACTACCTTGGCACGCACAATCGCGGCTCCATGCTCGACCGCGTCAACATCGTCTATGATGATCTTTACGACAACACGATGGGGCCGGGGCTTCTGACGCAGCTCAATGCCATCGAGTGGGGTCTCATGCATGAGGTCAGCCCCAAGGCGGTGGATAAGCGCGTGACGGAGATGGAGATGACGGTCTCGGGCAAGACGAGTGCCGGCACATACAAGAAGCGCATACAGGATCTCGGGACGGCGGCTTTCGGTGGCTACAGCGTACCGCTTGAGCAGGTGACGGTGCCGAAGAACACCGTGATCAAGATCGCTCTGACGCAGGAGGTCAACGCGAAGAAGGTCAAGGCGGGCGATACCATTCGCTACAAGGTGGCGGAGGATGTCATCGTGGGCGGCATGCTCGTATTCGCCAAGGGGCAGCCGGGCGAGGGCACGGTGAAGAAGGTCGATCAGGCGCGCAACTTCGGCCGCGATGCGAGTATTGATACCGATTTCCATACGACAAAGGCGATGGACGGCACCGACGTCAAGACCTTCGTCGGCGAGGAGTCGAAGCAGCAGATGAAGAGCTATGCCATGGCGGCGGGAGCCAGTGTCGCGGGCATGCTTCTTTTAGGCCCGATCGGTATCATCGGCGGCGCCTTTGTCAAGGGGAAGAACATCGAATTGCCGGAGGGAACGGAGCTCTTCATCCAGACGCAGGATGATACCGTTCTCTATGCGGTGCCGACGACGGAAAGGTGAGATACGATTTCATGAAGATCAAGCATCGGCGCTTTTCTCTTGAGAGGAGCGTCGCCTGCGTCGCCTTCCTCGCGGCGTCCTTCCTGCCCACGGCAGCATTTGCAGAGTACAGCTCTTCGAGCGATACGGAGGCGGGCGTGCTCGACTATATCGAGAACGAGCGGCGTGCGGCGAGGGAGAACCGCCTGACGGAGGCACAGGAAGAGCTCATCAAAGATACGGCAGACATGCAGGCGCATCTGCGCCAGCCTATGGAAGCGCATCTGAAGCCCCTGCCGACGGCGTTCGAGGGCGACGAGCTCTTCTACGATCAGGTGACGGGCGAGTTTTTCGCGCGCGGCAGCGTGAGGATCACGGAGATCGACAACCGCCGCATCTTGTCCGATGAAATCAAGGGAAATGCCGTCACGCAGGACGTCTCCGTTGAGAATGAGGCGCACATCCTGCAAATGACGCCCGGCATGGCGCGCGTGGACATTCGTGGCTGGAAGCTATCGTACAACTATGGCACGGGCGTCGGCAAGGTCGAAGATGCTTCAGGCAAGATCAATCGTCAGTATATTTCGGGCAAGCGCATCGAGGTGTATCCCGATAAGGTCATTCTTTATGAGGGATGCGCGACGAAGTGCTCGGCGAAGACGCCGGATTACAGCGTGAGCGCTAAGCGCATCGAATATTATCCGAACGACAAGATCGTTTTCTACGACTGCGACCTCTGGCTCAAGAAGACACGCGTCGGACATCGCGACAAGTATACGGCGGACATTCGCCCGGGGCAGGAGGATACGCCGCCCTTTCCGTCCGTGCGGTATACGAAAGACGATGGACTGCTCATCGCGCAGGATTTCACGCTTCCCATAGCGAAACAGATCGATTTCATCCCGGCACTCCTGCTGTCTACGAGGGACGGCGTGCACGGCAGAGCGGAGATCCGTCATAGCGGCGCCTACGGGACGCTGAGCCTCCAGTACGGCTACTGGCAGGACAGCGACGACCGCTGGATCCGCCGCGCGCCGAGCCTGCACTATGAGTTTGGCCACCACTTCAAAGAGGCACCGATCGGCTGGGGCGTCGAGATGGATCGCGGACAGTGGTACAACGCGGGCGTCAAGAGTACGCATACGTATGGCAAGGTCAATATCTATCACGATCCGATTCCTCTGGGCGGAGGCGCGTCCGTTTCCTTTGCGACGGATTATTCCGTGACGAAGGAGTCGTACAACCGCTCCAAGGTTTCCGGTCTCAGCTGGTCGGCTACGCTTCTGAAGAAGTTCAACGATCGCCTGACCGTCTACGGCAAGTACAGCTACGCGCAGCTCTACTCGGGAAATTCGCTCTTTGACTACAATGTCGCAGACTACAACCGCGCGCTCTACACGGGGTTCAGCTACCAGCTGACGGAGCATGACCGCGTCGTCTGCGGCACAGCGTATGATTTGGATCGCCGCACCCTGGGTGATGTTGATTACTATTGGTATCACGACATGCACTGCGTGCAGCTCATCACGCGCTATCGTGCGAAGCGTGACAGCTGGAGCGTCCGGCTGAACTTTACGCCGTGGTGAGCGGGAAAAGGAGCAAGGAAATGGTATCGGAACGAGACGCTTTGGTATCAGCGGCGGACTGCATGAAGGGCACGCGCGTCGTGGTGCTCGGCGATATGGTCGCCGATATCTACCTCGACGGGCGCATCTCGCGCATATCGAGGGAAGCGCCCGTGCTCGTCCTGGAGGAGATGGCAGAGCGCGTCGTCGCGGGCGGCGCGGCGAATGTTGCGCACAACGCCGCGACCCTGGGCGGCGCGGTGCATGCTTTCGGCGTGCTGGGCAAGGATGCGGGCGGCGCGGGGATCGCTTCGGTGCTCTCCGAGGCAGGCGTCGATACGGCAGGGCTGATCGAGACGGCAGAGAGGCCGACGATCTCGAAGACGCGCGTCATCGCAGGCGGCAGGGCGACGGTCAGCCAGCAGATCGTGCGCATCGACAAGGAGAGCCGCGAGCCGCTGTCGGAAGCGCTTGCAGCAGATTTAAAAGCGCAGCTTCTTACGGCATTGGTGCATGTCGACGCCGTCGTCCTCAGCGACTACGGTTCAGGTACGATTACGCAGGAGATTCGTGAGCGGCTTCTGGCCGCCTGCCGCGAGCGCGGCATCCCGACGATCGTCGATTCGCGCTACGACGTGCGCGCCTTCGTCGGCGTCGACTATGTGAAGCAGAACGACGCGGAGCTTGCCGCTGCTTTTGAACGTCACTTTGATACGGAAGAGGCAATCGAGGGCGCGGCGCGTGGACTCATCACCGAGCTCAGTGCGAAGGGCGCGCTCATCACGCGCGGCGAGAAGGGCATGCTGCTCTTCCTCGCCGACGGTGCACGACATGAGATTCCCGTCTCGGACAAGAGCGAGGTCTACGATGTCTCGGGCGCGGGCGATACCTGCGTCGCGGCGTTCATCCTCGCACTCGCGGGCGGCGCGACGCCGCCTACGGCGGCGCGGCTCTCGAACATCGCCTCGGGCATCGCCGTACGCAAGTTCGGCACGGCGACGGTCAGCGCGGCGGAGCTTACGAAGAAGGTGCGCGAGCTCGCACATTGAGCCTTTCCGAAAGGAGATACGATGCTGATACCGAAGGAAAAGATCGAAGACTTCTGCGCGACCCTGCGCGCGGCGGGGCAGCGCCTCGTCTTCACGAACGGCTGCTTTGACATCCTGCACGCGGGGCATGTGCGCTACCTGGCGGAAGCGCGCGCCCTCGGCGACTGCCTCGTGCTCGGACTCAATACCGACGCTTCCGTGCGCCGCTTGAAGGGCGAGATGCGTCCTGTCAACACGGAGCTTGACCGTGCGGCGGTCGTGGGCGCGCTCGTCGCCGTCGACTACGTCGTGCTCTTCGACGAGCCGACGGCGGAATTGCTCATAGAGAAGGTGCGCCCTGCCGTCTACGCCAAGGGCGGCGACTACACGCGCGAGACGCTGCCCGAGGCGAAGATTGTCGAAAAATACGGCGGTGAGGTGCATTTCATCGATCTCGTGC
>CAMURM010000198.1 GCA_947097535.1 uncultured Selenomonas sp. | reverse complement strand
AAGAGATGATGCCCCGGCGCTATATCGAGAGACAGATGTTCGACGAGTACACCGCCCTCGGGACGCTCGACCGCAAGGTTGTGCACAGCGAGCGCATCGCCTCTTTGCACATGCGCCGGTGCATCCTGCATCATCTTCTCCGCCTCTTCGACGCGGCGGCGGAAGTCCGTCAAGCGGTGCACGACCGTCTGCAGCTGAGCGATAGAGGCCTCCGTCGTCGAATAGTAGCGCAGAACCAAGAAGGAAAGTGAGTTCACAACTTGTTGGAAGGCGACAGATGTCTGGAAGAGTCCGCCGAACTGCATGTCGCCGCTGAATACGCGCGGCACGCCGACGAGGAACGGGAAGAGGAAGCCGACGCGCCAATGCAGCGACGTGACCCACGAGAGCCCCATCTGACGCAGCATCAGTCGGCGGAAGTTGCGCCGCACATACTCGAAGCGCCGCATCGCTCCCACCTCTTCCTGCGCTTCGCCGTGATAGAAGGCGATGCTCTCGAAGTGATCGCGCAGGCGCGCAAGCCCGAAGCGAAAGTCCGCCTCGTACTCCTGCTGCTTGTTGTTGAGACGCACGATTGGCCGTCCCGCCCAGAGCGTCAGCCCCGAGCCTAAGAGCGCGTAGATGATGGCGATCCAAACCATGTAGCCTGCGAGAGCGAAGCCGTCGCCGATGGGCACGGTGACGACGCCCGAAAGCCCCCAGAGAACGGCTCCGAAGGAGCTGAGCTTCATGACGGCGTTCAAAAGCCCCAAGGAAAGATTCAGCACATAAGAAACGAAGAGCCGCACATCGTCGGCGATACGCTGGTCGGGGTTGTCGAGCTTCTCTCCCGCACCCTGCCCCACAAGCTGCATGAGGTAGTACGCCCTGCCTGACAGCCAATGCTTGACGAAGTCATTGACGAGCCATGTGCGCCACTTGATTTCAAGGTACTGCATGACATAGTCACGATTGACTTCGATGAAGATGAAAATGACCATATACATCGGCCAGAATTTCAAGTAGTAAAAAAAGCTCGCTGGATCTGCCGCTTCGATCGTGTTGTAGAAGTCCTTCTGCCACGCATTGTAGTTCACCATGATGGAAACATAAATCGCCTGCGCCGCCGCAATCGCGGCGGCACAAGCGATCATGCGCCAGCGGACGGAAGAACTCCAGAACCCCTTGGAAAGCTGCCAGACGTTGCGAAAGAACGCCCGATTCCATTGATTCAAAGATGCTTCCCGCCTTTCTTAAAGATCAGCCGAAAGCGAAACCATGAAGGTGCGCGGGCGTGCCATATAAGCGCCGTTGTTGACGCCGACCCAATAGCTGCGGTCAAAGAGGTTGATGATGTCCGCCGTCAGCGTCATGGGCACCTTGCCGGACATGAATTTGTAGCGTGCGCCGAGATCGAAGCGCGTCCACGAGGGAATCTCCTGTGCGCTTCTATTGGCAGCATTCGTATACTGCGAACCGACGTAGACGAGCTTGCCCGAGACGGAAAGCCCTTCGACGCCTGGCACATCATATTCGAGGCCGAGCGCCGCCTTCCACGAGGGATAGCCCTGCGGCGTCTTGCCGAGGTAGCGCGGATTTTCCTTTGTGTACTCGTTCTTCATATAGGCGAGACTCGCGAGGACGTGTACGTTCTTCGCCGCGTCGCCGAAGACATTGAGCTCGATGCCGCGCCCGCGCGTCTCGCCGGACTGCGCCATGATGAGCGTCGTATCGTCCTGGATGACCGAAGGCTTCTTGATCTCATAGAAGCTCAGGGTCGTCGCCATGGCTCCCATATCGTACTTGAAGCCGAATTCCTTCTGCTTCACGACGATGGGCGCGAACACCTCGCCGTAGTTCGGCGCATCGGTATAATCTGCCCAGCCACCTTCCTGCAGGCTCTCGCTGTAGTTCGCATAGCCCGCCAGACGCGAATTGAACTTGTAGACGAAGCCGAAGGACGGCACGAGCTTCTTCTTGTCGTAATGCGAGGTCACGCGCTGTCGCCTCGCATTGTAGTATTCACTTTCCAAACGCTGCCAACGTGCGCCGAGCATGATCTGCCAGCGCTTGTCGGGCGTCGCGATCGTATCGATGAGGCTGATGCCGCGGTAATCGACGGTCGAGCGGTTACGCAGCGAAGTATCCGTATTCGCCACGAGGAAATCCCAGGCGCCGATGGAGTCCCAATCAGGCGTATAGATATTCTGCGTGAAGGTCGAAATCGTCGCTGCGCTGTTGCGATAAAGGTTGAAGCTGTTGGACTCGCGATCCTGATGGATGGAAGATGCCGCAAAGAGCAGATCGTGCGTGAGGATGCCCGTCTCCGCCTTGCCGCGCACGCCAATCTGCTCGGAGTGCGCCTCGTAGGAGCTCGGCTGGAAATACTTGCGCATCGTCGCTGTGCCAAGCGTCGCATTCGTCAAAACGGCGGAGCTTCGCACATAGTCCTGCGTCGATTTCTTGATGCCGAAGTCGGCGAACGCCTTCCATCGCGCATCGTCAGTCAGCGCATAGTCGCCGTGCAGCATCGCGTAGCGGTCGATCGTATGCGCATAGGTGCCCGGCGCCGCGAGGTTCGTGCGGCTGCGCATCTTGTGCGCCGGCAGGCCGCGCGTGCCCATCGTGACGATGCCCGTGGGATTGTCGACATCGTTGTCCTGGAAACCGAAATCAAGGGAGGCGTTCCAGCGCTTGCCGCGTGCATCGAGCGCGAGCGCAAAGCCGCGGTAGTCCTGATCCTCGCGATCGTACGCTGTCTGCCCCTTGCGCCACGCGCCGTTGACGCGCACGCCAAACTGCTTCTCCTTGCCGAAGCGCTCGCCGACATCGACGGCGACACTCTTTTGATGACCGTTCGTCAAGCCCACAGTCACGCGACGGATACTGTCCTCCGGCGCACGCTTCGGCACGAGGTTGATGATGCCGCCAACGCTCTGTCCCGGCGCGACGCCCGAAAGCATCGCAGCGGGCCCCGTCAAGACGTCGACGCGTTCCAAGGCCTCCGTGCCAACCGAGTAGCTCGGCGCGACGCCGTAAAGCCCGTTGTAAGCGATGTCCGTGCCGCCCACATCGAAGCCGCGAATACTCCATGACTCCGACGATGTGCCGCCCGACATCACATTGACGGACGCATTCTGCTCGACGACGGCTGCGAGCGTCTTATCCTGCGTGCGCTCGATGTTTTCCGCCGTATAGCCGATGACGTTGTACGGCGTGTCCATGATGTCGCGCTCGCCTAAGAGTCCCGTCTGCGGTGCACGCGTGACAGCGCCGTAGTCCTCAGCCGCCTCTTCCTCAGGCTCAGGCGCGGATGGCTCTTGTGGTGGGGCAGCCGTTTTTTCTCCGTAGACATCCGACGTGCCAAAGTCATAGGACGGCGCTGCGTCCACATTCTCCTCCGCTGCGGCTTCGCCCGCGAACGTCGCGGGCAGCACGACGCCGCAGAGCGCAGCGAGCAGCAATTTCTTCTTGAGGTTCTTGTTCATTCCGGGACTCTCCTTGCTTGGTTGTTCAGACATCGTCATATCGCTTGGCCATGCCTTAAAAATTCTTCTCTTTACCCTCTTGTCAATCCGCGCCGTTGATATGGAAACGGATCGTCTTCGAGCCGGAGGCGCGTACAGGTTCACCGTAGGCGTTTTCGGCAGGCGTGAAGCGATAGGTGTAGGCGGCAGCTTGGGCGGCGGCATCCATCGCGGGGTAGCCCGACGAGGAGACGACGGTCGCACTTTCAACGCTGCCGTCCGTGCCGACGACGAGGCTCAAGGTCACGGAGCCTTCCGCGCCCTCAGCACGCAAACTCTCGGGGTAGGCGGCTGCGCTGCCCGAGAGGAACACGGGCGGCACGGAAACGCGCTTCGCCGTTTCCGAGTCGCGGCCGCTGAGGCCGCTGTTGTTCGCGGGAGCGTTCGACGCTTGCGCGGGCGCATCGCTCGGCGGCGCGTCCGACGGCTGCGTCTGCGCCGCAGTTTCCTGCTTCTTCTCCGGCTCTTTGGGCTGCTCCTGCGGCTCGGGCTTCTCTTCTTTCTTGTCCACGACGATCTCGTCAATCGACGGCGGCGGCGGCGCGGCGGCGGCAGGCTCTGCCGCGGCTGTCGGCGCAGCGGGAGCCGGCGCGATCTCGTA
>CAMURM010000197.1 GCA_947097535.1 uncultured Selenomonas sp. | reverse complement strand
GAGAGCGGTAGTCACGATAAAGATCATCGGTGTGGGCGGCGGCGGCAACAGCGTCCTGGAGCGCATATCCGAGGGGAATGATTTTGACGTGGAGCTCATCGCGATCAATACGGACGCGAAGCATCTCGCGTATATGGAAGAGCACGACATCAAGACGATCGCCATCGGGCGCGAGCTGACAAAGGGACTTGGCACGGGCGGTGTGACCGACATCGGCGAGGCGGCGGCGAAGAGCGATGCGGAGAAGATCAAGGCGGCGATGCGCGGCGCCGACCTCGTATTCGTCACGGCGAGCATGGGCGGCGGCGCGGGCACGGGTGCGGCGCCTGTCGTCGCGAAGCTCGCGAAGGATATGGGCATATTGACGATCGGCGTCGTGACCGTGCCCTTTTCGTTTGAAGGTCCGCGCAAGAAACGCATCGCCAACGAGGGCATTGCGAAAATGCAGGGAAATCTCGACGCTCTGCTCGCCATACAGAACGACAACCTCCTGAAATTGCCTGCGAATAAGCAGATGTCGCTCGTCAACGCCTTCAAGGCGGCGGACGATGTTCTCAGGCAGGCGATCAGCTGCATCACGGAGCTCATTCTGACGACGGGCGTCATCAATGTCGACTTCGCCGACGTCACATCCATCTTCCGGCAGAGCCAGAGCGGCGACGCGCTCCTCGGCATCGGGGAGAGTCAGACGAGCGCCGTCGACGCGGTGCAGAGGGCGGTGGCGAGTCCTCTCGTCGAGAAGTCTCTGACGGGTGCACGCGGGCTGATTTTGAACCTCAGCGGCAGTGAGTCCATGACGCTCTACGATGTGAATGCGGCGACGCAGTATATCTACGAGAACACGCATCCCGATGTGAACATCATCCTCGGCACCGTCATCGACTCCGCCATGGGGGAGAAAATCCGCGCGACGATCATTGCGACGGACTTCGTCGATGGCGTCGTCATGAAGGCGCAGCGCATGGAGGCGCCCGAGAGCAAGCTCAAGACGGAGAGCCTTTCCTCGCTTGAGCCGCCGTCCTTCATGAACCGGCCGACGGAGAAGATGCCCGCCTTCAATTCGCGCAGCGATTTCTCCCTGCCGAAGTTCGACCCGTTCCATCCGAAGAAGTGAGGCGCGGCGTTTTGTTGGGAGTATTGACTTTTCCTTGCAAAGGAGCGATGTTTGATGGAAGAGCGCTTTTGCCGCACGGCAATGCTCATCGGTGAAGCGGGGCTTGCACGCCTTGAGGCGGCGCGCGTCGCCGTGTTCGGCATCGGCGGCGTCGGCTCCTTTGCGGCGGAAGCACTCGCGCGTGCGGGCGTCGGACGTCTCGTGCTCGTCGACAGCGACACGGTCGCCGCGTCGAACCTCAACCGTCAGCTCGCGGCGCTTCACAGCACGCTCGGACGCAGCAAGGCGCTCGTCATGAAGGAGCGCATCGCGGACATCAATCCTGCGGCTGCGGTCGAGGTGATCGAGGACTTCTTCCTGCCCGAGCGGGCAGGTCTTTTTTTTCGCGGTACATATGACTACATCGTCGATGCCATCGACACCGTCGCGGGCAAGATCGGTCTCGTCCTGGAGGCGGAGAGGCGTGCCATCCCTATCGTCAGCAGCATGGGCGCGGGCAACAAGCTCGACCCGACGAAGTTCGAGGTCGCCGATATCTACGAGACGAGCGTCTGCCCGCTGGCGCGCGTCATGCGCCGCGAGCTCAAAGTGCGCGGCGTGCGGAAGCTGACAGTCGTCTACTCGAAGGAAAAGCCGCGACAGCCGCTTTTCGTGCCGATGGAGGAGCGCGGCGAAGCGGGCAGCGCGGGCGGCTTTGCCAGGCAGCCGCCCGCGAGCATCTCCTTCGTGCCCGCCGTCGCAGGGCTGATTCTCGCGAGCGTCGTCGTGCGAAGCATCGCCGAGGCGGAGCCTTGAGAGGAGCTTCTGCGTGTGTGGCAGCGTGAGGGTTGCATGAGAGGCAGCGCACGCCAATCTTCCCGCAAAGTTGCATAGGCAGGCAAGATATGTTATAATAGCATACGTAGTATATAATATGATTATATTCTTGGGAGGTTTTCACTATGAATCTGGGGAGATTTGGGAGAATCATCGCAGCGGCAGCGCTGCTGATTTTCTCCACGGTGCTTCTTGTCGGCTGCGGCGGCTCGGGCAGCAATAAGTTCATCAACATCGCTACGGGCGGCACGGCGGGTACGTATTATCCGATCGGCGGTGCGATGGCGGAAATTCTGAACAAGGCGATTCCGGGCATGAACGCGAGCGCGCAGTCCACGGGCGCGACGGTCGCGAACATCAACATGCTCAAGGAAGGCTCGGTCGATCTCGCCATCGTGCAGAACGACATCACCTACTATGCCGTGAACGGCACGGAGATGTTCAAGGACAAGAAGGTCGAGAACCTGCGCGGCATCGCGTCGCTCTATCCCGAGACGTGTCAGATCGTCACGCTCGAATCGACGGGCATCAAGAGCGTCGCTGACCTCAAGGGCAAGCGCGTCGCCGTCGGTGCGGCGGGCAGCGGTGCGGAGGCGAATGCGCGCCAGATCCTTGAGGCATACGGTATCACCTACGACGACATCGACGAGCAGTACCTGTCCTTCGGTGAGGCGGCGAGCGCCCTGAAGGACGGCAACGTCGACGCTGCCTTCGTCACGGCGGGCTTCCCGACGGCGGCGGTGCAGGACATCACGTCGCAGAACAAGGTGCGCCTGCTGCCCATCGAGTCGGACAAGGCGGACGCTCTGATCGCGAAGTATCCGTTCTACACGAAGACGACGATTCCGGCGGGCACCTATGCGGGCTTCGATGAAGCTGTGCCGGGAATTTCCGTCATGGCAATGCTCGTCGCGACGGACAAGGTGAATGAGGCGCTCGGCTACGACATCACGAAGGCGCTCTTCGACAACCTCGACAAGCTGCAGGCGGCACATTCGGCGGCGAAGCAGATCACGAAGGAAAGCGCGAAGGACGGCATGTCCATCGACCTCAATGCCGGTGCAGAGCGCTATTACAAGGAATAAATGACGAAGCGTCTGGGAGCGAGGCTCTTCCTCGCGGCACTCCTCTTTGCGGCGCTGGCAGATTTCCTGGTACGCCCCTTGCTCGTCGTGGAAAGCGAGCAGGGGGCGCTCCTTTATGCAGAAAAAGCATACGCCGGCATGCCCGTCACGATCCGCTTCATCCATTCGGTGCAGAAGACACCCGTGGAGGAGGATCTGCGCGTGGATGAGGAACTTTCTGGCTTCGTGCTCGAGGCGACGCGCTACCAATCGTTCGGCGTGGGGCTGCCGTTCCTCGCGTCGGAGGGGGAGTTTCGCACAGAGGGTGATCATTTCGTCATGGAGGGCATGGAGCGCCGCTTTCCGCAGCTGTCTTTGCGCACGGGCGTCGGCACGGAGCTGACGCTCGTGCTCGACGGTACGGAGGAGCGGCTTTTCGAGAAGCTGCCCGTAGGCAGCCGCGTCGACCTCTATGTCATAGCCCCGTGGCGGTGGGGCATGGAAAAGCTCTTCGGCAGAGCGCAGGGAGCCGCAGGTGCGGCAGGAAAGGAATGATGTTCAGCTATGCCTGACAAGAAGCATGCGGAGCTTGCAAAGGAAGCTCTGAAGAAATACGATAAGGAAGCCGACGTTATAGAGCACAAGGGCTTTATGGCGAAGGTCGTCATGTTTATCGCCATTGTTTTTTCGCTCTTTCAAATCTATACGGCGATCTTCGGCGTGCTCGATGCACAGCTGCAGCGCGCCGTCCATCTGGGCTTCGGACTGACGCTCGTCTACCTGCTCTTTCCCATGCGCAAGGTCTGGTCGCGCGAGAAGGTGCATGTCGTCGACGTCATCCTCGCCATCTTAGGCGCGGGCGCTCCCGCTTACATCATCTTCGCCTACCGCAGCCTCGTCATGCGCGCGGGTACGGTAAACTCGCTCGACCTCGTCGTCGGGCTCATCGGCATCGTGCTCGTCATCGAGGCGACGCGCCGCGTCGTCGGCATGCCGATGGTCTGCGTCGTCCTCTTCTTCCTCGCCTATGCGTTCGCAGGCCCCTATCTTCCGGGCGTGCTCGCGCACCGCGGGTTGAACCTCGACCAGCTCGTCTCGCACCTCTTCTTCACGACGGAGGGCGTCTTCGGCATAC
>CAMURM010000196.1 GCA_947097535.1 uncultured Selenomonas sp. | reverse complement strand
TTTTCTTACCCCCATCCCTTCTTTCTGCGTGTCCACATCCTTGGGTACAGTATAATTCGCCGAATTTCCTCGTCAATTTCCTTTACAAGAGGATTGTCGCATACGATACCGTTCACATAATCGAGAAACGCTTTGACTCCTTCATCCACATCATTCAGCGTACCCTTGGCATTTAAGAAAATTTTTATTGCTCCATCAGAAAGCTCAAGCTTCTTATCCTCCACGCATAGATTGCGAAAAGTGTAGATGTGCCGCCCCTTGCCGAAAGGATCGAAAGGACAGATAAAAATGATAACGGTTTTGTTTAAGTCGTCATAGTCCGCACCTGCCGCCAAGAGGTCGGCATCAATCATCGACTGGTAGTAGCGCGTACGCTTGAAAAGACTTTCTCCTTCAAGCATACGAACCTGCATTTCGATGTTGTATACTGTATTAGCATCGTCGCGCACATAGACATCCATGCGAACACCCTTGCCTTGGTAGCGTGCGTCCATGGATTTTTCTGTTTCCAGATAGTGGATGTCCTTGATTTCCACACGGAGAATTCCTTGCAGCAAGTTCAGGCATATCCGTTTGATGCCCATGATGAGTTTGAACATGTAATCATCTTGAATCGTCAAGTCTTCCCACGGCTTGATGCGGTACATCTTCCTCACTTCCTTATTTGTATTATACTACATTTTGCCGCATTCCGCCAAGAATTGCTGCAGCAACAACCTGCATACAATGTCCAAAAAACTAACGGTTGCACGTGCAGCTCACTCGATTCTTCACATAGAAAAATCCCCAAGAAAATTGGACTTCTCGGGGATTTTCATCTTTATATAAGCGACTACTTCACTTGCATCCGTCACTTATCACACCATTTTTCCTTACTTCGCCATGAGCTTCGCAAGCTTATTCGCAAAGTCTACAGGATTCTCGGGCAGGATGCCTTCGATGATCAGCGCCTGCGTGTAGAGGAGGTCGCAGTAGTCCTTGAAGTCCTCCGTTTCCTTTCCTGCTTCGTGTAAGGCCTGCAGGCGCGTGAAGATCTCATGGTGCGGGTTGATCTCAAGGATGCGGCGCGCCTTGAACATCGGGTTGTCCATCTCGGAGAACGTGTGCTCCATCGAGAGACTCGGCCCCATCGCGTCCGCCACGAGGCAGACGGCGCTCGACTTGAGGCGCGAGGTCAGCTTGACTTCCGCGACGCGGTCGCCCAAGGCTTCCTTGACGTCCTTCAGAAGATCGTCGTTCTTCTTTTGGATGTCTTCCGTCTCCTTCTTCGCCTCCTGCGACTCGGCATCGTCAAGATCCAAGTCACCGCGGCTGATCGAGTGGAACTTCTTGCCCTCGTACTCGCGCAGCGTCTCAATCGTGAACTCGTCCACCGGGTCGGTCAGGTAGAGGACTTCGATGCCCTTTTCGCGCAGAAGTTCCATCTGCGGCAGTTTCTCGATCGTCGCCTTGTCCGTGCCCGTCGCATAGTAGATTTCCTTCTGGCTCTCGGTCATGCGCGCGACATACTCCTTAAGCGTTGCGAGCTTGCCTTCTTTCGAGCTGAGGAAGAGCAGCAGATCCTTGAGCTTGTCGGCCGTGTTCTCGCCGCTGTAGATGCTGTTGTAAATGCCGATCTTCAGCGACTTGCCGAACTCTGCCCAGAACTTCTCGTACTTCTCACGCTCGTTCTTCAGCGTGCGCTCCAACGTCTTCAGGATGTTCTTCTCAAGATTCCTGCCGATGGTCTTGAGTTCACGGCTCTGCTGCAGAAGCTCGCGCGAGATGTTGAGCGAGAGGTCAGGCGAGTCGACGAGTCCCTTCATGAAGCGCAGGTAGTCGGGCAGGAGATCCTTGCACTTGTCCATGATGAAGACGTGGCGCGAGTAAAGCTGCACACCCGGCTCAAAGTCCGTGTGGTAGAGGTTGAACGGTGCATGTGCGGGAATGAAGAGCAGCGCCGTGTACTCGACCGCGCCTTCCGCCTTCGTGTGGAAGATCTCCATCGGGTCTTCCCACTCATGGAACTGATTCTTCAAGAACTCGTTGTATTCCTCAGGCTTGATATCGCTCTTGTTCTTCGTCCACAGCGGCGTCATGGAATTGAGCGTGCGCACCTCCGTGCGCTTCGTCTTCTCCGCGCCTTCGATGGGTTTGCCGTCCTCATCCTTCGGCGTTTCCTCGATTTCGAAACTCATCTTGATCGGGTAGCGCACATAGTCCGAATACTTCTTGACGAGACCTTCGAGCTTGTATTTGTCGAGGAAGTTCTCCTCAGCCTCCGCACCGTAGTATTCCTTGGCGAGCGTGATGACGATCGTCGTGCCGTGCTTCTCCTTCGCGCACTCTTCTATGCTGTAGGTGCCGTCACCTGTCGATTCCCAGCGTATGCCCTGCTTCTCGCCCGCCTTGCGCGTGAGGATCGTGACCTTCTCGGCGACCATGAAGGCGGAGTAGAAGCCCACGCCGAACTGACCGATCAGCTCCTTCTCGTCAACCGCCGCGTTCTCTTCCTTCGTACGCTGCAGCTGCTCCAGGAATGCCTTCGTTCCCGACTTCGCAATCGTGCCGATATTCTCGACGACTTCCTCTGCCGTCATGCCGATGCCGTTGTCCGAAATAGAAAGCGTATGCGACGCCTCATCCGGCACGAGGAAGATCTCCGCACTCTCATCGCCCTCTCGCAATGCGCTGTCCGTCAAAGCAGCGAAATGCAGCTTGTCGAGCGCATCCGACGCGTTGGAAATAAGCTCCCGCAAAAAGATCTCGTGATTCGTATAGATGGAATGAATCATCAAGTCGAGAAGCTGCTTCGTTTCTGCCTGAAATTCATGCTGTACTTTTGCCATGAAAAAACTCTCCTTTTAAAAGATAATGCACGGGACAGGCGTTTTGCCTGAACCCGTGCATTATCTTATCAGATAAAAGTCAAAAAGTCAATGAAAATCAAAAAGTCTGCTGCAAGAGCCTGTTCATCACAAATCCTTGAGCGTCGAGATGCCCGCGCGGAACTCAGAGACGTTTTTCGCCGTGATCTCAGGGTTGTCAATGAGCTCGATCTTAAAGGCGCGTCCCTTCTCCGAGCGCAGGAAGACGACCGCCATCTGCGTGTCCGCCGTCGCCTCGGTGTCCAACTCGCCATCGCCGTCCGTGTCGACCATGATGGTCTTCGACGTCACGGCGAAAACGCCCTTCGTCTTCGCCGTGATCGGCAGGATGTCGACGACGGCGTAGGCAGTGTTTTCCTTCAGCTGCGTCAGGAGAAGAGCTTCTTCCTTCTGGGAAAGCTTCGTGAGGTCTGGCAAATCGCTCTTGTTGAAACCGTCGGGGATGATGATCCACGCCTTGTTGATCTTGTAGCCCTCGTTGGCAAAGACGAGCACGCTGCCCTCCTCGCCCTCGTGCAGCACGCTCGCCGGCAGCACGCCGAGCGGCTTCGTCGGACACATGATGCTGTAGCCCGCCTCCTTGTTCGTATAGGTATAAGGCTCAGCACCCGCCGTCTGCGGTGCTGCAGCGGCGAAAATCGCACAAAAAGCAAATGCCATGCCAAAAATCTTCTTCAGCTTCATACTGTATTCCCCTTTCTCTTCTTTCCCAAATAAAAGCAGCGGTTCCTGCTCCTGCCATCATACAGGGAAAAGCATAGAGCCTCCTTACAGCGGCGTAAAGAAACAGCGATAAAGGCTGAAACTTCCGTGAAAATGCTGCCGCTTTCCCTGCTTTCACATCATATCGCTTCGCTCTCTTTGAGCATGTCCCGAAGCATGATGAGCGCCGCTTCCGTCGACTGACGCTTGACCTCCGTGCGCGTGCCGCTGAACACATGGCGCTCTACACGCGTCGCAGTCTTGGCGGCGACGGCGATATAGACGAGCCCCACGGGCTTCTCTGCCGTCGCGCCGCCCGGACCCGCGATGCCCGTGATGCCGACGCCGATATCGGCGGGAATCGCACGGCGCACGCCCTCCGCCATCTCTCGCGCCGTCTCCTCGGACACGGCGCCGAACGCCTTGAGCGTCGCCTCGTGCACGCCGACGAGCGAAGCCTTGACCTCGTTCGTATAAGATACGACAGCGCCCATGACATAGGCGGAACTTCCCGCGACATCGGTCAGGCGACTCGTCAGAAGACCGCCCGTACACGACTCGGCGCAGGCGATCGTCCTGCCGCA
>CAMURM010000195.1 GCA_947097535.1 uncultured Selenomonas sp. | reverse complement strand
CACGACGGTGGGGCTCGCTGCCTTCCTGCACGACAATGTGCTCGAAGCGCGCGGCATCAAGCGCCTCGTCTACGCACTCGAAGACTTTCAGAAGTTCCTCAGCGCGCTCCGCATCGAAAACGTCACGATCTTCACGACGGGCGCCCTCCGGAACGCCGCGAACAGCCGCGAGGCAATCGCCGAGATCAAAGCGCGCACGGGGCTCGACATCTATGTGATTCGCGGTGAAGAGGAAGCGGAGCTCGACTTCATCGGCGCGACGCATGACCTCGCGGCGCAAGAAGGACTGCTCTTCGATATCGGCGGCGCGAGCACGGAGATGGTGCATTACAAGGCGCAGAAAATCGTGCGCAAGAAGAGCCTGCCCGTCGGCTCGCTCTGCCTGCACACGAAATTCACGAAGGAGCTTCTGCCCTCGCGCGCGGAAATCGAGAACATGCGCGCCGACGCCGCGCGCATCCTCGATACCGCCACGGAATTCGCCGGGCTTCGAGGGCTGCCCGCCTGCGGCATCGGCGGCACCTTCAAGGGAGCGGCGGCTCTTTCAGCCGCGTTCTTCCCCGACAGCGAAAAAAGGACGATCACGCGCGCAGAAATCCAGACGATTTTGGAGCACTTCCTGCGCGACCATACGCTCTTGGAAGACGACGCCGTGCGGCTCATGCGCGCCGTGCCCGACCGCATGCACACGCTGCTGCCGGGTCTCGTCATCGCCGACCTGCTCGCCGAGCGCTTCGCCATCCCCGCCATCACCTACAGCGACTCGGGCGTGCGCGAAGGCTACATCTACGACCGCATACTGAAGAAATGACATCATTCTAAGGAGAGACACGGACGATGGCAACAAGAAACAAGGCATCGGAGGACACGGAGAGCATCCTGGCGCGTCTCAGGCAAGAGAGCTTTTCGGGCGACGACGCACTCGAAGAAATGCTGCGCCCCGTGCCCCCTGCGGAAGAAAGCGACGCCGACGATACGGATATCGCCTCCGGCATAAAAGGCATCGACTACGGCAAGAACGCCGAGCCTGCAGCGACGACAGAAGTGCAGGAAGCATCGGTAGAAGACAGCAGAGAAGAGGAGCAGCCGCGCCAAAGCGCGGCCGAACTGCTGCAGGAGCTGCTCGCAGATGAAGAGAAGCGCAGCGAGATAGCGGCTTCGCTGGAAGAAGAAAAAGCGCCGCCGCCAAAGGGCGGCTTCTTCCATGGACTGTTGGACAAGTGGCTGTCGCCCGAAGGGCGCATGGGGCAAAAGCTCTTCACCCTCCACTTCATCGGCAGCCTGCTCGCGGCGGCAGGCTTAGGCGCACTGATCATGGCAGCGACCGCCGCCGTCCTCTCGTGGCTCGGCGCCGGCCGCCCCATGCCGTCGGAAAACATCTCGCTCGCGGCGGGCTTTGCGGCACTCCTCTTCGTCAGCGTGCCGCTCGCCTTACTCCTGCTCGTCTTCCTGCGCGCGGCAATGCGGCGCTGGCACGATCTCGGCTACGGTGACACGGCATGGCTGCTCGTCGTCGTCTGCCCGCTCCTCGTCCTCGCGCTCACCGCCGAAGCGCGCACGCTGATCCTCTACCTCGATCTGGCGCCCGTCCTCGGCGTCGCGCCCGAGCATCTGCTGCTCAGGAGTTTCCTGCCCTACGGGAGCACGGCGCTCGCTCTCTTTGTCCTGCTCTCCGTCTACCTCTTTTTCGCCGAAGGGGAGCTTTCGAGCAACGCTTCCGGCTCTCCTGAGAGCGCCGCCTGCCTGCGTCCCCACATCGCCGAGCGCCCCGCCGAGGACTTCCCCTTCTTCCTGCGCATGGTACAGCTCAAGGGCAGGATGAACCGCAAGCGCTTCCTGCTGCGCCTGCTCTTCCTGCTCTTCTTCATCTGCCTTCTCGTCTTCGTCGTGCTCGAAACAGCGGAGCGCCTGCCGCAGCCCCTGGGAAGCGCCGTCGCCCTCTACGGCACGGCGGGAGCCTGCGCCCTCGCCTCGCTCCTGCCCCTCGGCATCGTCACGCAGCGCCTGCATGACATCGGCAGGAGCGCGTGGCTCGCCTTCGTGCCGCTCGTGCTCACGCTCGCCTTCATCGCCTGCCTCACCTTCTTCGGCGGCGACCTGCGCGTCCTCGCACACGAGCCCTTCGGCATGGAGATCATCGCCGCCGCCTTCCTCCTCGAAATCTACGAGCTCTTCCTCTTCGCCTCCCTCGTTTTCATCAAGGGTTCTGTTCTTTCTAACGACTACGGCGAAGCAAGTCTGAAGCGGCAGTAAAACGCTTATAAAGCAACTTTGTCACGGTGATGGGCTGCCCATAAGCGAACCGTTTAAGAAGCCCGTGTTCGCGTTGGGCAGCCCATCACCCCGCCACTCAAAGATATTTCTGCGCTTCCCTTTTTGCCAGCATATCGCAGATCTCGTTGTACTTATGCCCCGCATGACCCTTGACCCAGCGGAAGATGATGCGGCGCCCCGAGATCAGGGCGTCGAGCTCCTGCCATAGCTCCTGATTCAGGACGGGGCTGCCGTCCGCCTTCTTCCAGCCGCGGCGCTTCCAGCTGAAGATCCACTTCGTGATGCCGTTCTTCAAGTATTGGCTGTCCGTCGACAGCACGATCTGCTCGTTTTTCGGCAGATGACGCAGCGCCTCGATCGCCGCCGTCATCTCCATGCGGTTGTTCGTCGTCGAGGGATCGCCGCCCGAGAGCGTCTTTTCCGTCTCGCCCGCACGCACGATGCAGACCGCCCAGCCGCCCGGCCCGTTCGGATTCCTCAGACACGAGCCGTCCGTATAGACGTGACAGAGCGTATCGTCGTCCGTCTGTGCCTCCTGAGCGCCGCCTCCTGCGGCGCTTTTTTTGCGCACCGGAGCGCGGCGAGGCGCCTCTGCCTCTTCGAAGAGCGCCGCCAAAGGCTGCGCCTGCGTGAGCCAGGCGCGCGCCTCTGCCTCCGTCGGGAAGCTCTTGTAGCGCGCGCCGCGAAATCCTTCCACCTGCGCGCGGCATTCATCCCATGTGAGGAAGATCCCCGTCCTGCGCCCTGCGCGCACGGCATAAAATTTCTTTCCCTGTCTTTGATTCGAGCTCAATGCCTTATCTTCAACTCCTTGCCGGGACAATACCTACAGTATGCAGTCCCCTGCCCCGTAACACTTCTTCTATCTTCTCTGTCAGGCTTGAACGAGCCGCTTGATTTCCGCTGTTGTTGCTGATGAATCGAGATATCCCCTCACCGGATCCGGTCAATCTCCTTGTATATGCCGCGGAATTTCATCGCCTTATTGATCATGCTGCTGTGAAAATGCCCGAAATACCAGAGCTTCCAATGCATTTTGGGGTAGAGGTCTTCGAGCATTTCCGCCGTTTTATCAATGCCGAAGCGGCGGTGCAGAATGACGGGCGGCGTGCCCTGCGCGCCGCTTTGCCGGATGAAGTCGAAGGGCGCCGTATGCGTGACGACGAGGTCGGCGTGCCAATCTGCCGCTTCGAGGTGGCGTATGGCGTTTTCATATTCTGCTTCGTTGTACGTTTCCTCCTGCCACCAGCTTTCGCCCGGCGTGCGCCAGGCGCGGTCGATGCTCAGGGCGCCGCCGAAGGCAAAGAGCGAGATGCCCTGCACCTCATAGGTTTCGCCGCGCTCCAAGTGCAGGATGTTCGGGCGCAGTTCGCGCACGCGCCCGCCGTACTTCTCCTTCTCGGGAAAAGCGAACAGGAGGGGAAAGTTCTCGTGATTGCCGTCGATAAACAGGATCTCTGCCCCAAGCTCTGCCAAGGCGTCAAGCTTCGCCTCATCACGCTCCGTCGCCTTTCCTTCACGAGGAGTTCCCAAACTTCCCTTGCCAAAGCCCCACGGGATGCCGAAATCACCGCAGATGAGGACGACATCCTCCTTCGCCAACGGCGGCAAGCCATAGTGCCCCTGCCAATTCTCCGGCAAAAAGCGTGCAATATCCCCGTGTATATCACCCGTGACATAAAAGGCCATCGCCATCTCCTCCATCCACTCTGCCGCACCATGATGCTTTCATTGTAACATAGAAAAAGCAGCGCGAACAAGGAATACACGGCATTCAGACGCATAGTTTATGTTGAGAAAGTTCGCCTGGTATGCTATCCTTGATATGGAAGGAGGCCGTCAATGTGCCAGAATTAAGCCGTTTCGGAGGTATGATTATCTA
>CAMURM010000194.1 GCA_947097535.1 uncultured Selenomonas sp. | reverse complement strand
AATCATTTTTCCGAAGTGCGTGGTCGACGTCTTCCTGTCTGCCTGCGACAAGGACAGCGGCATTGGCGGCGAGGATGGTTTGGGCGGAGATATTGAGGTCGATGCGGTCGCCTGCTTTGATGCCGAGGATGTTCAGGTGATGACGGCGGCGGATATCAAGCTCGATGATGCTTTTCCCTTCCCATGCTTTGGGCACGGGCACTTCGTAGATGGCGTATTCGTCGCTGAGCGGGAAGTAGTCGAGGATGTGGTTGGAGCCGCAGCGGATGGCCGTCCACAGGGCAAGCTGGCGCTCGGGGTAGACGGTTTCATCCGCGCCGTTTCGCAGCAGAAATTTCTCGTGAGTGTCACGCGAAGCGCGCGCCACGACATAGCGAGCGCCGAACTCTTTGAGGAGGGAGGTCGTTTCGAGGGAGCTTTGAAAGTCATCGCCGATGGCGACGATGCAGACATCGAAGCTGGGGATGCCGAGGGACTGCAGAAAGTCGGCATTGGTGCTGTCGGCGATGAGAGCGTTCGTCACGAGCGGCAGTATGCGATTTACACGGTCTTCGTCGTGGTCGACGGCGAGGACGTCATGCTGCATGTCGTGCAGCTTCTTGGCAATGTAGCGGCCGAAGCGGCCGAGGCCGATGAGCAGGATGGATTTCATGATGTTCCTCCTATCCGATGGTGATTCGTTCCTCTGGGCGGCGGCCGGATTCCTGCCGCCCGCGCGCGTGTGCCGCAAAGATGACCGTGAGGCCGCCGATGCGTCCAAAGAACATCAAAAGCATCATGACGCATTTGGAAAGCGGGCCAAGATCCTCGGTGACGCCGATGGAAAGACCGACGGTCCCCAACGCGGAAGCCGTCTCAAAAGCGCTGTCAATCAAGCGGATGTCGTCGATGAGATTGAGCAGCACGCTGCCGGAGGCAAAAAGCAGCAGATACATCATGAGGATGGTGACGGCGTGACGCTGGGTTTCGGGCGAAAGACGGCGAGAGAAGCAGGTCGGCTCCTCCTTGAGCCGAAAGGTGGCGATCATGATGGCGAACAAGGTGAAAGCCGTCGTCGTCTTGATGCCGCCCGCTGTGGAGCCGGGAGAGCCGCCGATGAGCATCAGGACGATGAGGGCGGCTCGTCCCGTCTCGCTGAAGTCTTTGATGTCGATCGTATTGTAGCCGGCCGTGCGGGTCGTGACGGATTGAAAGAGGGAGATCAGGAAGTGTTCGCCCGTGGAAACGCCGGGATCAAGTTCGAAGAAAAAGAAGAAAAGCGCAGGAATAAGGATGAGGACTGCCGTCATCGTGAGGGCGATCTTGCTTTGCAGGCTGTAGGCGCGAAAATTTCTGCGGTTCAGACGTATGTCCGCCCAGGTGGTGAAGCCGAGGCCGCCGGCGATGATGAGGAGCATGACCGTGATGTTTACGACGGGGTCGGCAGCGAAGTCCATCAAGGAATTGCCGAAGAGGTCGAAGCCCGCATTGCAGAAGGATGAGATGGAGTGGAAGACGGCGAAGTAAATGCCGCGCACGAGGCCGACTTTTTGGCAAAAAGAAGGGGCGAGGAAGAGCGCACCGAGAAATTCGATGAAGAAAGTCAAGCGCAGAATGAAGTAGAGGAGCGGCACGATGCCGCCGAGCTGCGGCGCTGAAACGGCTTCCTTGGAAAGGCTGCGCTGCATGAGCCCGATGCGCTGTCCGGAAAGAGCGGCGAGAGAAACGGCGACCGTGATGACGCCGAAGCCGCCGACTTGAATCATGGCGAGGATGACGAGCTGACCGAAAAGCGTCCAGTAGGAAGCGGTGTCCACGGCGGTGAGTCCTGTCACGCAGCTGGCGGAGACAGCCGTGAAGAGCGCGTCCGCAAGGGAGGCGCCCTCTCCGTTTGCCGTCGCCCAAGGCAGCATCAGAAGTCCTGTGCCGCAGAGAATCAGGACGAGGAAACTCAAGATGATGATGCGGAAAGGCGACAGCCTTCGCAAGCGACCGATGATGTTCATAAGACGGCCTCGCTCTATAATAAAGAAATCCCGGATAAATTCAGCTGCCTGCCTTCGCGCATGTGTTTGCCTGCGTTTTCGAAAAGCACGTCCCTATTGTACGCTCCTTTTCTTGTTTATGCAAGGAAAAATGACGACGAAAACAGGACGGAGTGAAGTTGTTTTTAGATAATTTTTATTTGCTTGTCATCGTATTTTTTTCTGTTTGTAGTATAGTGAAAAAAGAAAGAGAATGCAACTCAATGATCTATAGGAGGCGCTTATGAAGATTCCATCCTTACGAATTGTCTGCACTTTGGGACTGGCACTTTGCTTAGGCGGCTGCGGGGCGGTGCCCGCATCGATGGCTGAGATGCCTGCGGAAATCGTGCAGAAGAACGCGCCGAAAGACGGCGAGGCGGAGATTTATCTCGCGGGCGGCTGCTTCTGGGGCACGGAGCGGTACTTGAGCCTTGCGCCCGGCGTCATATCGGCGGAGAGCGGCTACGCGAACGGGCGCACGGCGCGTCCATCGTATCGCGAGGTATGCTCGGGCAGCGGCCATGCCGAAGCCGTGCATGTCGTCTACGATCCGAAGGTTCTGCCGCTCGAAAAGCTGTTGGAACTGTTTTACGAGTCCATCGACCCGACGGCGAAGAACCGCCAGGGCAACGATGTCGGCGAGCAGTATCGTTCGGGCATCTACTATGTGGCAAAGAGCGGCAGGGCGCACGGGGAAGTCGCTGTGATCGGCGATTCGCTGCGTCGCCTGGAGGAGAGGCTGAAAAAGCCTGTCGCCATAGAGACGGGGCCGATCGTGAACTTTTACCGCGCGGAAGAGGAGCATCAAAAGTATCTGGAAAAGCATCCGGACGGCTACTGCCATATCCCGCTTTCGTTGATGTCCGACATGCGCGGGAAGAACGAAGCGGCGAAGGAAGGGCAGAAGGAGAAGACTTATGCGAGGCCGTCGAACGAGGAACTCAAGGAGCGCCTGACGGCGATGCAGTACAAGGTGACGCAGGAGAAGGCGACGGAAGCGCCGTTTCAGAATGAATACGATCATGAGTTTCGCGCGGGAATCTATTGCGATGTGACGACGGGGGAGCCGCTCTTCGTCTCGACGCACAAGTATGATTCCGGCTGCGGCTGGCCGGCATTTTCGCGTCCGATCGACGCCTCGCTCATCGCGGAGCACGAGGATACGTCGCACGGCATGGTGCGAACGGAGGTCACGGCAGCCAAGAGCGGCGCTCACCTCGGGCACGTCTTTGAGGACGGCCCCAAGGAGTTGGGCGGCATCCGCTACTGCATCAACAGCGCCTCTCTGCGCTTCGTGCCGAAAGAAGAGATGGAAGCGCAGGGCTACGGTGCGTATCTGCCGTTGCTAGATGAATGATAGGCTGTGAAAAAGGAAGAGCCGGACGAAGATGGATTTCATCTTCGTCCGGCTAATTGCTAAAAGCACGGTCTATATCTCTTCCGCCATAGATCACACGGAGGATGATGACAGATTTTTGCATCTCGTTCACCGTGTAGAAGACTTCAAAATTATCGACGGGCATGGCACGCACTTGGGCATGTTCCGCAAACTTCTTGGGATAGATGCGATAGCGCGTTGGCAATTCGGCTAGGTGCAAGATACGCTCTTTTAAGCGAAAGAGTTGTGCTTTTGCATTTTGTGGTGCGCACAGAGAAAACGTAATATACTGGAAAATATTGGATAGATCTGCTTCTGCATGAGCAGAAATATCAACCCGATATGGCATGGCTATCCTCCATGATAGAAGCAAAAACCTCTTCGGCAGAGCGCACTCTGCCGTCTGTCAAGTCTGCTAAGCCTTTTTCGATTTCTTCTTCAAGCTCTGTGTCGCTTAGTTCGGAAAGATGAAGTGGGCGCAGCGGTTCATTCGCCTTCACGCTGAACGGCAGGCCGCGATGAATCAGGCATTGGCGCAGGAACACATTGACGGCTGTGGAGAGGTCGAGTCCGAGGCTTTGAAAGAGTGCCATGGATTGCGCCTTTACCTCAGGGTCGAGGCGGATTTGTGCGGATACGGTAGCCATAGTATCATCTCCTTTGTTTCATTGTAGCATATTCTCCTTACAACGTAAACAATAAGGCCGTTCTTTACTATGGGTAACTCTTGAGGAACCACTGATAAATTCAGCCACCCATCTTCACGCATCTGCACTGTCCTC
>CAMURM010000193.1 GCA_947097535.1 uncultured Selenomonas sp. | reverse complement strand
GATCGCGGCAACACGACGTCGTCGGGGCTTAATGCGTCCGTCAAGAGCGGCGTCAATATCTGGGACGGCGGCAAGGCGAGCGGCGGTATCGACAGCGCCAAGATCGCCATCTTGACGGCGCGTCTCAAGACGGCACGCGCCGAGGAGAAGCTGCGTCTTTCCGTCATCGAGGCGTATTACAACGCGCTGCAGGCGAAGAAGACCGTCGGTGTGAACAAGGCGTCCGTCGACAACTACCAAGCGCATTTGACGAACGTCGAACAGCTTTTCTCGGCGGGCAGCAAGGCGCGCATGGACGTACTGCGTGCTTCCGTGGAGCTTTCCGATGCGCGTCAGACACTCATCAAGGCGGAGAACGAATACGAAACCAATCTGGCGAAGCTCCGAAACCTTGTCAATATGGACAGGGAAGAACCGCTCGATCTTACCGATGACGCTGTTTACAGCCCGTTTGCGAAGACGCTTGCCGACTGTCTCGCCTTCGGCGTCGAGAACCGCAAGGAGCTTTGGATCGACAGCTACGACGTCGCGCGCAAGGAGCTCGACATTGAGGTGGTCAAAGCGGGCTATACGCCGCAGATCGACTTCTCGCTGAGCGCGTCGGCAAACAAGGATTTCGAGCCTGCGTCGGCCAGCAGCCGCGGTGTGACGGCAGGCATCAATATGAATTGGAACATCTTTGACGGCGGCAGAAAGAAGGCGCGCATCGAGGCGGCAGAAGCGGCGCTCGATGCCGCGCGGCTGCAGCTGGAAAAAGACAGGAACGATGTGGACTACGACATCCGCGCGGCGTACTTTTCGATGAAGGAGGCGGAAAACCGTCTGAACTCGACGCAGGACGCCGTAGACAAGGCGAAGGAGGACTACTTCATCGCACGCGAGAAGTACCGCGCGGGTGAAGGCATCATGCTCGACATCATCGACGCGCAGCTTGCGCTCTCGAAGGCGGAGATGAACCACATCAGCGCACAGTACGACTTTGCGCGCGGCAAGGCGCAGGTGGAAAACGCCATGGGGCAGAGCCTCACGGAGAGTGAGCAGCGTGCGGCGGACGCCATGGACGCCGTGCCGCTGGCGAGAGCTGAGATCAGCCGCAGGGATGCGGTGCACGCCTATGAAGAGAACGAGAAGGCGATGAAGGAGCGTCAGGACAGGACGGTCATTCCTTTCCCCGCGTCTGAGGCAGCGGCGGCGAAGCAGTCTGCCGTGCAGAAGGAAAGGGCGGCAGGCGCGAAGGTTTCGAATACAATGAATACAGCGAACGCGGCAAATGCGACGAATGCAGCCGATACGGACAGTGCAGCGAATGCGGCGGCAGCGGCAGCCGGAAATGGAGGACGGGCATGAAGATTTTCGGCAAGGACATCACCTTCGGCACGAAGGCGAAGATAGCAGTGACCGCGCTCGTCCTCGCTGGCTGCGCTTTTGGCGGCTACAGCTACTATGAGGTGCAGCAGGCAGAAAAGGCCATGCGAGAATCTGCGGGCGAGACGGCGACGGTCGTGCGCATGGAGATGAAGTCCACCGTGTCGGCGACGGGCACGATCATTCCTGTCGATTCCGTCGAGGTCAGCTCGAAGATCACGGCGCGCATCAAGAATGTGCTCGTCAAGGAAAACGACATCGTGACGGCGGGCGAGACGGTCGCGACACTCGACGCCAAGTCGCTCGCAACGAAGCGCGATCAGGCGCAGTTCAAGGTCACGAACGCCAAGGCGAAGTACGACCGCGAAGCCTACCTCTACAGCATCGGCGCGAATCCGCAGACGACGTTCGAGGACGCGCAGTACAACTACGATGCTGCCAAGAGCGTCTTGGAAGAGACGGAGTCCGATCTCGCTGAGACGATCATCCAGGCGCCGATCAGCGGCATCGTCGTCGGCAAGCCCAAGACGGCGGGTACGATGGCGACGGCGGGAACGGACTATCCGACCGTCATCATGCGCATCGCCGACCTCTCGAAGAAGCAAATCATGGCGAAGGTCGACGAGACGGACATCGGCAACATCAAGGTCGGCCAGCAGGCGACGTTCACGGTCGATGCCTATTCGGGCAAGACCTTCACGGCGCGCGTCGCGAAGATCAGCCAGACGGATACCGTGAATACGTGGCAGACCGTGTCCTCTTCGAGCACGACGACGACTTCGACGGCGAGCGTCATCTACTACTATGTGACGCTCGATGTCGACGATCCAGAGAATCTGCTGCTGCCGGCCATGACGGCACGTCTTGAAATTGAGACGGCGACGAAGCCCAGCGCGCTCGCTGTTCCCATCGCCGCCTTGAAGACGGACGCCTCGGGAACATACGTCGTCGTTGAAATGCCCGACGGCACGAAGGAGAACCGCTCCGTCAAGACGGGCATCTACAGCGATGATTATGTGGAAATCCTCGACGGTCTCATCGAAGGCGAAACCGTGTCGATTTCCTACACGGCAACGCAGCCGCAGGTCATGATGATGGGCGGCGGCCACCCGCCGATGTAACTGCGGAAAGGAACGATCATGGAGCAGAAGGCGAAGGAAGAGCGAGCGGTGCAGGAAAAGGCGACGATTGAGCTTCGCGGCATCAAGAAACTCTATCCGATGGGCGATCAAATCGTCGCCGCGCTCGCGGGCGTCGATCTTACGATACGAAAGGGCGAGTTCGCCGCCCTCATGGGGCCGTCCGGCTCGGGCAAGTCGACGCTCATGAACATCCTCGGCTGCCTCGACCGCCCGACGGAAGGATCGTACAAACTCGACGGCGAGGAGGTCGCGCACCTCTCGGACGACGCGCTCGCGCTCACGCGCAATAAGAAGATTGGCTTCGTATTTCAGAACTTCAACCTGCTCTCGAAAAGCAGCGCGGCTGAAAACGTCGCCCTGCCGCTCATCTATGCGGGCGTCGGCAGAGGCGAGCGGCGCGAGCGCGCCATGCACCTCTTGGAAGCCGTCGGGCTTGCCGACCGTGCCGACCATCAGCCCAACGAGCTTTCGGGCGGTCAGCGCCAGCGCGTCGCCATCGCGCGCGCCCTCGTCAATGATCCGCACATCGTCATGGCGGACGAGCCGACGGGCAATCTCGACACGAAATCGACGCATGAGATCATGGAACTCTTCGAGAAGCTTCACGCCGCCGGGCGCACGATCATCCTCGTCACGCATGAGCCGGACATCGCTGCCTGCGCGAGCCGTCAGCTTCTCGTGCGCGACGGCCTCATCACGCGCGACGAGGGCAGGGGCGTCAAGTTGGACGTCGTATAGGAGGGAAGTCGCTTGTTAATTTGGGAAAGCATCACCATCGCCCTGCATGAACTCTTTGCAAACAAACTGCGCTCCATCCTCACCATGCTCGGCATCATCATCGGCGTCGCCGCCGTCATTGCGATGGTCTCCATCGGCATGGGCGTCAAGAGCAACGTCGAGGACTCGATGGCGAGCCTCGGCAGCAACATGCTCATCGTCACGCCCGGCGCGGCGAACTCGGGCGGCATTCGCGGCGCGGCAGGATCGCGCGAGTCGCTGAAGTACGACGATGCCATGGCGATCAAAAAGAAGATCAAGAACATCGACCACGTTTCGCCCATCGTGCAGCGCTCCTATCAGATCGTCTACGGCAATCAAAACTGGAATACCGTTGTCATGGGCGTGACGCCCGAGTACATGGCGATCCGCTCGCTCACGCTGACCGTCGGCACCTTCATCTCGCAGACGGACAACGACAAGCGCCTGCGCGTCGCCGTCATCGGCCCGACCGTCGCTAGGAATCTCTTCGGCAGCGAGAATCCCATCGGCAAGAACATTCGCATCCACAATCAGCCGTTCAAGATCATCGGCGTTCTCGCGAGCAAGGGACAATCCTCCATGGGCCAAGATCAGGACGATGTGGTCATCGTGCCGCTGATGACGGAGCAGGAGCGCCTTCTCGGCATCACGCACATCCAGATGATCCAGCTGCAGGTCAGCGAGGCTTCGAAGATCGTCCAAGTGCAGAGCGAGGTCGAAACGCTGCTGCGCCAGCGTCACCACATCCTGAATGGCAAGGATAACGACTTCACCGTCAACAACCTCACGAGCCTTCTCGAGACGGTGACGCAGCAGACGACGATGCTGACGATCCTCCTCGGCAGCATCGCAGGCATCTCGCTCCTCGTCGGCGGCATCGGCATCATGAACATCATGATGGTCTCCGTCACGGAGCG
>CAMURM010000192.1 GCA_947097535.1 uncultured Selenomonas sp. | reverse complement strand
CGGAGCACAGCGGCACGGACATCATCGTCATGGGCAGCCGCGGCCTCGGCGTCGTCAAGGGCGTTCTCCTCGGCAGCGTGAGCCAGTACATCGTCGAGCAGGCGAAGTGCCCGGTTCTCGTCGTCAAATAGCTTCGACTTATTCGTGCTTCCTTAAGCCCCACAGAAATTCTGTGGGGCTTATTTCTTATAACGTGGGAATAAAAGGATTTTCTTTGAAAAAATTCTTGTTTTGTTTTATAATAGGAAGAGATATTGCTTGTACTTTGCCTGCAAGGGAATGCATGAGAAAAGCCGTGGACTGTGCGCGGCAGGATAGGAGTTTTACCGATGAAAAGTACCGATATGAGAAGGACGCGTGCACTTAAGGTCAGCGGGGCTCAGCCCGTAGAAGCTCCGGATCTTCGCCCGCCGCTTGCAAGGGAAGCGCAGGAGACAGCAGAAAAGCTGGACGATGCTTGCAAGGACGCCATCATGCGCGTGTTTCTCGAACGAACGAATGTAGTCGCGTATCGATACGATGTAGCGAAGGATGAGACGACACTCTGGTACGCTGCTCCCGGCGAAGAGATGAAGGTGGAGCGGCAGCAAAACTTCTATGACTATTTCGCCAACAAGGTGCTCGCCGATCCCGACCAGCGAGAAGATGTGCTCACTCGTCTGAAGGAGGCCTGTCGCAGAGTCCGCGACGACATCGTTGAGTATCGTGTCAAGACTCCGGATGGCAGTCCGCTCTGGCGGCGCACCTCGTATCGCAGCATGGCTACAGCGGATGGAAAGGTCTACGCTGTCGTCGGCCTCCTTGAGGATCTCCAGAATACGACGCGCATGCTGGAGCGCCAGGAAGCAAATCTGAAGCGCGATCCGCAGACGCGCCTCTTCGAACGCGATGGTCTTGAGCTCCTCGTCAACCATCAGCTCATGGAGCTTTCGCGCGGCGAGAAAGGCGTGCTCTTCGTCGTGGGCATTGACAACTATGAAAGGCTGTACGAGGCACTGGGCGAGTCGGCGTGCAATGGCTACATCGGCACGCTGTCCGATTCGGTGCGCGCGGATTTTCGCGGCGTCGACGTCTTCGGGCGCGTCAACGAGGAGGAGGTCGCCGTCTTCATCTCGGGGCGCATCTCCATCGATATCATCGAAAAGCGCGCGCAGCGCATCCTCGATCTCTTCCTGCGCGTGCAGCCGCAGGACTATGCCTCGATATCGTTCAGCATGGGCATCTCGGTCACGGGATCGTCCTCGATGACGTTTTCCCGCATGGTGCAGGAGGCGGAAGAAGCAATGCTCTCGGCGCGCCGCTTCGGACCGAACCGCTGCCGCATGTACGATGAGATTCGGGGCTTATAGCCGCTTTTCATAAAAGTGAGATGAGGGCGGTCGCTTTCGTGCTCCAAACGCGGGCATTGTTGCAGCGCATTCGCTTTCATGCCGTAAAAAAGAGGGGTTGCCGTGAGGCAATCCCTCTTTTTTCGTCATATAGGCTGCCGCTCGTTCGCAATCGGCATGCCCGAGATGTGTGCGTGCAGGATCTTCCAGCCTTCCTGCGACATGCGGCGGTACGTCTGGCTTGTGCGACCCTTGTGCTCGATCTCCGTGCCGTCGGAGCGCAGCTTGCCGTGGAAATCCCACGTATACATGGCGATCGCCGTGTCGCGGTAGACTTCGATCTCGAGGTCGCGAAATTCGAAGTGGCGCTCCGTGTAGAGCTTTTGCAGGCGGTCGATGTAGAAGTGCTGGCGAATGTTTTCCCAGCCGATGTCCTCGCCGCGCGGATGCACCATGGACGTCTTCGGCCCCGGCTGCCAGATGCTCTCGGCGAGTGCGACATTGGCATCGTTCAGCGTTTTCTTGTAGAGATCGACGAACTCCTCTACGATGGCGGCGTCTCCTTCACGAACTGTCATGGATGATTCCTCCTTTTTGTCGGAGGACGGCGGCTGGCTTCGTTGCGTATGACGTGCAAAAGCAGGCAGCCGCACGTCCTTATGTTGAAATTTTCCATAAACATCTTTTTTCATTCTATCATATTTTGACTTTTTTGGCGATATTTTTCCGCATCATTTTCCTGGGTTGACGCTGAGCGAGAAAGATGATATATTCTATATGAGAATTGTTATCTACAAATCTTCCTCAATGGAAGATGTTTCGGGAGGTTTTTACATGAAAAAGGTTGCAGTGGTGTATTGGAGCGGCAGCGGCAATACGGAAGAGATGGCGAAGGCCGTCGTCGAGGGTGCGAAGAAGGGCGGCGCGGATGTGACGCTCAAGCGCTTCGAGGATTTCAAGGTCGACGATCTGGCGGGCTTCGACGGCTTCCTCTTCGGCTGCCCGGCGACGGGAACGGAGGAGCTGCAGGAGGACTATGTCGAGCCGTTCTTCGCCGAAGCTGAGGCGAAGCTCTCGGGCGTGCCGCTCGGGCTCTTCGGCTCCTACGGCTGGGGCGGCGGCGCCTTCATGGAGACGTGGACGGAGCGCGCACGCACGGCTGGCGCCAAGCTCATCGCCGACGGTCTCGCAGTCGAGAACGCGCCCGACGACGATGGCCTCAAGGCGTGCGAGGAGCTCGGCGAGGCGCTGGCAAAGTCGCTGTAAGATTGCTTTTGGAAGAAGAGCCGACCGTTTTCATGCTGCGGCATGGGCGGTCGGCTTTTTCCTTGAAAAAAACTTTTCATCCCTATATTGAAAATCATTACCATATATGCTATGCTATAGGCATGTTGCTGGAGGTGATGATTTTGGGTAAGGATGGTTTTGAGCGTATGCTCTGCTTCCACTGTGCGCCGACATTCGCGGGCATTAAGCCTGCGAGCCTTGTTTCTTTCCAGAAGAGCCGCTTCGAGGACTTCGATGCTCTTTTGGAGTCGTATGCGACTTGCTTTGCGTGCAAGGGGATCACTCCCGTTCGCCTGACGGAGGGCGAGGAGTATGTCCTCATGCTCTTCTACCGCAAGAAGCTCTTAGAGCGTATCCTGGAGCAGCCGGCGGTGCTGGCGCTTTTGGCGCGCTTCGGCTACCGTGCGGGCGATGCGCTCGAATCGCATTTGGAGTATCTCTCCATGCGAATCCAGCTCCAGAAGAGCTTCCCGCATGAGGTCGGCCTCTTCCTCGGCTATCCGGCGGAGGATGTGGAGGGCTTCATCGAGAACAAGGGGCGCGATTTCGCCTGCGCAGGCTATTGGAAGGTCTACGCGAACGAGGAAGAGACGCGCGCTCTGTTCCAGCGATATACGGACTGCACGGAGCGCCTTTGCGCTCGTCTTGGCCGCGGCACGCCGATGGCAGATCTTTTGGAAGCGGTCTAGTCGAGGCACGATGCGACGGCAGTTCTTTGCAAGGAGAAAATATTTATCAGGAGGTCTTCAGAATGGGAAAAGTAGCGGTTGTATATTGGAGCGGCACGGGCAATACGGAAGAGATGGCGAAAGCCGTCGTCGAGGGCGTAAAGAAGGGCGGCGCGGAAGCGGAACTCTTCACGGTCAGCGATTTCGGTGCTGACAAGATGGCAGGCTACAATGGCTTCCTCTTTGGCTGCCCCGCCATGGGCGACGAAGTCTTGGAAGAGGATGAGTTCGAGCCGTTCTTCACGGAAGCGGAGAAGAATCTCTCGGGCGTTCCTGTTGGCCTCTTCGGCTCCTATGGCTGGGGTTCCGGCGGTTGGATGGAGTCCTGGGTGGAGCGCACGAAAGCAGCCGGTGCGAAGCTCGTCTCCGACGGCGTGATCGTCGAGAACGCACCCGATGACGACGGTGTCAAGGCCTGCGAAGACCTCGGCGAGGCTGTCGCCAAGGCGCTCTAAAGAGCCTTCCACTACCAACTCGCGGCGATGCCGCAAGTATTCCCCAAGGGTTCCTACTCGCGCAAAAAAAGACTGCCGTGCTCCAAGAGCGTGCGGCAGTCTTTTTTTGTTTCTCAGGCTTCGCCCCAGAGGACGATCTCGTTCATCTCGCGCGTCTTCTTCATGTCGATCACGCGCTGATTGCGGCTGCCGCGAAAAGGGAGCGTGAGGTCGCGCTCGCCTTCTTCGTAGGCGCCGTCGACGAGGACGTCAACCTCGCCGAGCAGCGCGTCGACATCGCGCTCGCCCTTTTCCTGCAAATCTTCGAGCGTATAGCCCGTATACGCCCAGACGTCCATGCCGTGCGCGTGCACATCATGTGCGAGGGCAGCGAGCGGCGCGGCCTGGC
>CAMURM010000191.1 GCA_947097535.1 uncultured Selenomonas sp. | reverse complement strand
TCCTGCAGCAGAGCAGCCTCCTGTCGCTGCACCCGAGCCTCGTCGTGCTCGCGAGCCATTCGGAGGACTTGCCCGTGAGCATAGCGATCTCGAGCCAACAGCCGCGCGTCCTGCAGTCCGTTCTGACGAAGGGCATACTGAAGATGGACGCGCGCCGCGTGCAGGAAATCGTTAACGAGCATATGACGGGGCGCTTGACGCTGACCGCCGTCGTGGCGCGCTATCCCATGCAGACGGTGGCGCTCGCCGTCGTCCTTTTGCTCTCCGTCTTCATCGCCGTCTTCCTCTTGGAGCGCTCGCGCACGCAGCGGCGCCAGTCGGAAATCCTGCTCGCGAAGAACGAGGAGCTAGAACGGGCTGTCGAGGAGCAGAAGCGTCTGATGCGCGCGCGCGACCTCTACAAGCAGGAGGCGGAGATCGATCCTCTGACGGGGCTTTTGAACAAGAAGGCGGTTCAGTCCGCCTGCGAGGAAATGCTTGCAGGCTCCTTGAAAGAAGGGGCGTTCCACGCCTTCTTCGTCATGGATCTCGACCACTTCAAGGAGATGAACGACACCTACGGACATCAGGCGGGCGACGAGGTTCTGCGCAGCTTCGCCCAAGAGATTCGCGCCATCTTCCGCCAGTCCGATCACATCGGGCGCTTCGGCGGCGATGAGTTCACCGTGCTCATGCCAAACGTGACGACGCTCGTCGCCGTCGAGCGCCACGCACGCCAGCTCATGACGGCGGCGCAGGAGCTGAAGGTGCGCGACGATCACTCGCTTTTGTCCGTGAGCATCGGCATCGCGCTCGCGCCGCGCCACGGCACGACCTACGACGATCTCTTCCTGGCGGCGGACGCGGCGCTCTACGATGTGAAGCGCGCGGGCCGCAACGGCTGGAAGATCTATAGCGAAAACGAAGATGGAGGAGTCTTATGCCCGAAGGAAGAAGAATGAAGCGAGCCGGCCGTCTCTTTGCAGGCGCCGTCCTCGCTGCCGCCCTTGCCGCCGCCCTTTGCCCGTGGACGTCTGCGGAAGCGACGGTCAAGCTTGCCGTCGCCGATGCCCGCGAGGGTATGCAAGCAAAAGCGTCTCCGGCGACAGCGAAGGAGGCGGCTGCAGAAAACGCCGCGCCCGTATTCGTCGCGCGCCCGCGCTTTGCCGCCGAGCTGCCGGCGAAGGTCAACGAGAAGGCGGCGGCAGAAGTGCGCTTTCGCATCGCCGAGCCGCTGACGGAGCCGGTCGTCGAGGAGGAAGCGCCGCCCGAGAGCGTTGCCATCCTCGGCGAGGCGGAGGCGAGCGAGGCGCAGATGGCGGCGTTCATCCGGCGGCGCAACCCGCAGCCTAAGCTCTCTTGCTCCGTCGAGGACATCGTGCGCTTCTACTACGAGGAAGCGGGCAGGGAAGGCGTGCGCGCCGACATCGCCCTGTGCCAGGCGCTGAAGGAGACGGGCTTCTTCGCCTACGGCGGCGATGTCCTGCCCGAGCAAAACAACTACTGCGGTCTCGGCGCGACGGGCAACAAGGTCAAGGGCGCCTACTTCGCCACGCCGCAGGAGGGCGTGCGCGCGCACATCCAGCACCTCATGGCGTATGCGACGACGCGCCGCCCGAGCGCGCCGCTCGTCGACCCGCGCTACGACCTCGTGCGCATCTACCGCCCCGACATCTACGGCAACATCACGAATTGGACGGGGCTCAACGGTGTCTGGGCGGTGCCCGGCACCTCCTATGGACAGGAGATCCTGCTGCTGCACCGCGAGGCGACGGCGCCCGACGCCTCCGACGCTTCGCTCGCCTTTGCCGAGAAGAAGGTGCGCGAAAAGAAGGATGCCGCCGCCTACGTCTATCGCGCCATCGTCTGTGAAAAGCGCGGCGCGAGAGAAAAGGCGGCAGCCGACCTCGAAAAGGCGCTCAAGCTCGCTCCGAAGAGCGCGGCGGCTCTCTACGACCGCGCGCTGCTCTTCGTGGTCACAGGAGATGAAAAGCGTGCGAGAGAGGACTACGAGACGCTCGTCAAATACCACGCCGACTTCGTCTACGGCTGGTACAACCTCGGCGTCATGAACCTCAAGGCAGGTAAGAACAGCCTCGCCATGCGCGACTTCGAGCGCGTCCTCGCCCTCGTGCCGCAGTCGGCAAACGCCCAGAGCGCCATCGGCGTCGCCCTCGTGCGCGAAAAGCGCTACGAGGAAGCATGGCGAGCCTTCGCGCGCGCCGCCGAGATCAACACGACGAACACGACGGTACTCGAAAATCAGATCATCTTTGCCGCGTGTTTGACATCGTGAGAAAAAGAGGCTGTTGCATAACTTGACTCTGCCTTATGCACAGCCCTTTTTTCACGATCCGATGCCTTGAAGTATTTGATATTGCCTTTTTATCTATGGTATAATGATAGTTGTATGAGAAAATGCTTTATGCTCTTTTAGGAAACGCTGAATTTATCAGTGCTTCCTGATATATATGGGGGATCGCTCTTTGAATAGTAAGGCAAAGAAGCTGGATCAGCGCGAATACACGCTGAAGGTCATTCCGCATCAGGGGGAAACGGTGCGAAGCTACAGCTTTTCCATCCGCAAGCTGAAGATCATCGCATGTGCTTTAGGCGCGTGCGCCGTGCTCGCGCTCTCCGGGCTCGGCTATGCGTCGTATCGCGTTTTGGGAGGCGCGGCGGCGGAAGAGGCATCGCCGGAGCAGAAGAGCCGGCAGGCGGAGATCACGGAGCTGGCGGAGGAAGCGCGCAGCCTGCAAAGCGAGATGGAAAAACTCGCCGAGCGCGAGAAGACATTGCGCCGTCTGCTTGATGAAGAGGCAGCAGAAGAGCCGCAGAAGCATACGGGGCAGGGAGGTCCCGCCGTACCGGCGGAAGTCTCGCAGGTGCGGCGTGCACTCGAAGGCGTATCGCGAGGCCTTTCGACGCGGCGCGAGAACATCGAAAAGCTTGAAGAGCGCTTCCAAAAGCAGCGCGAGGAGGCAGCGGCGCGCGCCCGGCAGGCGGATAAGATGGCGCGCACGAGCGTGCCGGGCAACGTGCCTTCGGGCTGGCCGACGGCGGGCGACATCTCGTCGCCGTTTGGCTGGCGCTGGAACGGCTCGGACTTCCATCCGGGCGTCGACATCGCCAACGACACGGGCACGCCCATCGTGGCAACGGCGGACGGCGTCGTGACGGCAGCCGGCTGGAACGCGGGCGGCTACGGCAACATGGTCGACATCGACCACGGCAACGGCATCCTCACGCGCTACGGTCACGCCTCCGAGGTCGTCGTGCACGAGGGACAGCATGTGAAGCGCGGCGAAACAATCGCCTATATGGGCAGTACGGGCTTTTCCACGGGACCGCATCTGCATTATGAAATCCATGTGAACGGCGATACCGTGAATCCGGCGAGCTATCTATAGGAAGTGGGGAGACTATGTTTGGTGTGATGAAAAGGCGCGACGATGGATCTGCCGCCGGCGATATCGAGACGATCATCGGCAAGAACACGAAGATCCAGGGCGAAGTCAGCGGCACGGGCAACCTGCGCATCGACGGCGAGATCGAGGGCGAGCTGAAGCTCTCAGGCGCGGTGATCGTCGGGGAGACGGGCATGGTCACAGGCAATGTCGCAGCCCGCTCCCTCGACGTCTCGGGCACGGTACACGGCAACGCGACGACGGAAGAAGCTCTGACCATCCACAGCTCAGGGCAGCTCATCGGCGATGTCAAGGTCAACGCCTTCCAGATCGAGGACGGCGGCATCTTCAAGGGCAGGAGCGAGATGAACCCGCGCGCCGGCATAGAGCTAAAAGTGCGCCCGCAGGCACAGCCTTTGGTGAAGCCCGCGCAGGAAAGCGCGCCCGCCGAAACCGCGAAGACCGCCCCGAGAACGGCGGCCTCACTGACGCCGCCGAAAGCGGGGAAGAAGTAAGAAGGACGGACAAGGAGCCGCCGCATGCATCGGAGAGACGCATGCGGCGGCTCCTTTGGCTCTTTGTGTTGCGTGCGGATGAAGGCAAGCTATTCTTCGTCGAGCAGGGCATAGGATCGCTGTTCCTGCACGCCTCGACAGTGCTGAACCGGATGATAGACACATATAGGCGGACTGCGATTCTTTTCGCGATTGGCTGATTTATAGTATAATAGAGCTAAGGGAGGCAGGGCGATGAGAAATACAAAACGTACTTATAAAGATTCACTTTTCAGAGATATTTTCAATCATGCGAATCGCCTGC
>CAMURM010000190.1 GCA_947097535.1 uncultured Selenomonas sp. | reverse complement strand
TGAGGTGCGAAAAGCAAAAGCCGACGTAGACGATGCCCGCGATGGAAAAGCACGCCTGATCGACGGTGAAGCGCCCATGAAAAAAGACCGCCTGCACGAGCACCAGCAGTACGGCGAACGTGGCGATCGCCACGAACGCCTCGCTGTTCCACAGCCACGCACACGTGCCGAAGAGTGAGACGGCGACGAAGCCCGCGAGACTTGCGAGCGGCTTTCCCGCATGAGCAAAAGCCGCAACGACCTCGTGCCAGGCGGCAAACGAAAGCAAGATGGCAACGGCAGCGTAGAGCCAGCCGCCCTGCATGATGACGAAGGCGGCGAGAGCGATGCCGACAACGCCCGTGATGATCCGAGTAAGCAAATCCTACACCTCTTTGACGGGGCAGCCCCCTTATTTTCCCTTGATGCCACCGAAGCGCCGCTCGCGGCTCGCGTAGTCGCGCAGCGCTTCCAAAAAGCACGCGGGCTTGAAATCCGGCCAGTTCGTCTCCGTGAACCAGAACTCCGCATACGCCGCCTGCCAAAGCAGGAAGTTGCTCAGGCGCATGTCACCGCTCGTGCGGATCACGAGGTCGACGGGCGGCAGCTCCTTCGTATCGAGCGCCGCCTGGAAGAGCTCCGGCGTGATCTCCTCGGGAGCGAGCGCACCCGCCTGCACCTTCTTCGCCATCGCCTGCACCGTGCGACAGATCTCATCCTGACCGCCGTAGTTGACGGCGACGCAGAAGTTCACGCCCGTGTTGTCCTTCATGAGCTCTTCGGCGTGACGCACGCGCCGGATGAGCTCGGGTGTCAGTTCCTCGACGCGCCCGATGAAGCGGATGCGCACGTTCTTTTCGTGCATCTCCCGCTCTTCTTTATCAAGATACTCCGAAAAGAGGCGCATGAGGAAATCGACCTCTTCGTGCGGCCGCTTCCAGTTCTCCGTCGAAAAGGCGTAGACGGTCAGCACCTCAAGCTGCAGATCGATCGCCGTATCCAATATATCATGCAAAGTATCGACGCCTGCACGATGGCCGACCGTGCGCAAGAAGCCCTGCCCCTTCGCCCAGCGTCCGTTGCCGTCCATGATGACGGCGACATGGCGCGGCAGGCGCGAACGCTCGATATCGACAGGCGTCGTTTCATTCTTTTGTGGCGCGGACTTGCCAAAAATCTTCTTCCACATAACGTTCCCCTTACCAGCTCAATAATCGCTCACCGGCGCACAGCTTCCCATCAACGTTCACAATTTCACTTATGAAGCCATTATAGCATGGAAGCGGGTTCATATCCATAGTATATTTAGCAGCTTACTCACATCGTCATGATCGGATCGACATCGACGAGCACATCCGTCCTCCTGTCCAATCCCTCGGCGCGCAGGAAATCACGCGCAGCTGCAAGGTCTGCCGTCTTGAGCAGGAGGACGAAGCGATGGACGCCGCGAAATTGCGCGATCAGGGCGGGTGCGGGGCCGATGATCTGCTGCCCTTCCTGCCCTGCAAAGGCGGCGAGGAAGGCTTCCTGTATGCGGCTCGCCTCGCAGCGTGCCGCATCTTCATCCTCGTGCTGCACGATAAGTTTGACGAGGCGGCTGAACGGCGGGTAGAAGAGCTGCTCGCGGATGGCGATCTCCTGCCGGTAAAACGCTTCGTAGTCCTGCTTAAGAGCCGCGCGCACGGCATAGTGTTCGGGGCTGTAGCCCTGCACGACGACCGTTCCGGGCACATCTCCCCTGCCCGCGCGCCCCGCCGTCTGCGTGATGAGCATGAAGCAGCGCTCCGCCGCACGAAAGTCGGGCATGTTGAGGCTCGAATCCGCACTGAGGATGCCGACCGCCGTGACGCCGGGAATATCGTGCCCCTTGGCGACCATCTGCGTGCCGAGCAGGATGTCGTAGTGCCTTTCGCGAAATGCCGTGAGGATTTTTTGATGCGCGAGCTTGCGCGCCGTCGTGTCCCTGTCCATGCGCACGACGCGCGCCGCCGGCACGAGCGACTTGAGCTCCGCCTCGAGCTTTTCCGTCCCCGAGCCGAAGTACTTGATATAAGGACTCGAACATTGCGGGCAAAGGAGCGGTACCTCCTGCTCGATGTCGCAGTGGTGGCACAGGAGCTTGCCGCTTCGATGGTAGACGAGCGGCAAAGAGCACGCGGGACATTTGACGACGGCGCCGCACGAGCGGCACATGACGAAGGTCGAGAAGCCGCGGCGGTTCAGCATGAGAATGAGCTGCTCCCGCTTCGCTATCGTCTCCTCAATGAGCCGGCGCAGGCGCGCGGAAATGATGCTGCGGTTGCCGCGGTGCAGCTCCTCGCGCATGTCGACGCACTCGACATGCGGCAAGGGGCGCGCGCCGATGCGCTCAGGCATCGAAAGGAGCGTGAAGCCGCCCGAGCGTGCACGATACGCGGTCTCAAGCGAGGGCGTCGCGCTGCCGAGCAGCAGGACGGCACGGTGCAGCTTCGCCATCGCTTCGGCGATGGGGCGCGCGTGGTAGCGCGGCGCTTCGTCCTGCTTGTAGGACATGTCCTGCTCCTCGTCGAGGATGATGAGCCCGACATCCTCGACAGGCGTGAAGAGCGCCGAGCGCGCGCCGATAACAATGCCCGCTTCGCCGCGCCGCACGCGAAAGATCGCATCGTTTCTCTCCGCGAGCGACAGCTGACTGTGCATGACGACGATGTCCTCCGCGAAGGAGCCCTTGAAGGCGAGGACGATCTGGCTCGTCAGAGCGATTTCAGGCACGAGCACGATGACTCGGCGCCCCTCTTTGCGTGCCGCCGCCGTCGCCTCGATATAGACCTGCGTCTTGCCGCTGCCCGTCACGCCCTGCAAGAGAAAGCCGCGATACTCACGGCGCTCGATATAGGGGCGCACGGCAGCAAGAGCCGCCTGCTGCTCCTCTGTCAAGGCAACGCGGCTCGCAGTGACCGACGCGTCGCCGTAACTGTCGCGCCAAACGCGGCGCTTCTCGCCCTTTGCATCACCCGCTTCAAGCACGGCGCGCAGGACAGCGGCGGAGATGCCCGCCTCGCGCAGGGCGACGTCTGTCTTTTCTCCTTCTGCAGCAAGGAGCTCGATCAGACGACGCTGCGCCGGACGCCTCTGATAGCGAGCGAGCATCACCTCATCGAGCGGCTGCGCGAGCGATATGACGCGTTCAGAGCGCGCCTTGTCGCGCTTTTCGGCGCGATAGATTTTTCGCACGAGCTTTTGCCGCACGAGCTTTTCCAAGAGCGGAGCCATTTCCCCGCTAAGCATTGGCAGCTCCCGCCGAAGAGAGGCGAGCTTTTGCGCGCCATGCTCTTGCAAAAAATGCAGCACCTGCCCCTCCTGCTCCGAGACAGTCGACGCTTTCCCCTCTTGCGCCTCATATTGCGCCTCGATTTTCAAACCGCTCTTGCCCGGCATGAAGAGGCGCATCGCCTCAGCCGGCGCACAAAGATAAAAGTCGGCAATCCAGCGCGCCGTTTCCATCATCTCGGGCGTAAACCACGCTTCCTCATCCACGGCGGCGATGATTTCCTTCAGCGCGTAATTCTGCCCGCTCTCCGCTTCATCCTTGACCGCGACCACGAAGCCCTCGACGCTGCGCCCGCCGAAGGGTACGAAGACACGCCAGCCCGCCGCGAGGAAGCTTAAAGCCTCAGGCACGGCGTAACTGTACGCCTTCGCAATGCTTTTCACGGGGATATTGACAAAAACTTCCGCCTTGCGCAAAACACTCGCCCTCCAGGAAGAAAAAGGCTTTCGACGCGAATCTCTCGCGCCGAAAGCCAGCGTTGTCGATCTCTTTGAAATAATCCACGATCCGTCAATCGAGGAAGCACCGCGCGCTCCTCAATCCATGATAAAGATCTCGATGGTCTTGCGACCGAACTGAATCGCTTCCTCTGCCGTTTCAAAGGCGATGTCGATCGTGTTGCCGCGAATCGCTGAACCGATGTCCTCCGCGACCGCTTCACCGTAGCCCGGAATGAAGACGCGCGTCCCCATCGGAATGACCGCAGGATCAACGGCGATCACACCTTTTCTGACCAAAGTTCCACTCGCCGTATGACTTGAGAGACCCGGATCGAAGCGGCTGTATGCCGACGCCGCGACGAGCAGAGAGCGTCCGCCGCCGCGATTTGCCGGCGGCTCTGCGACCGGCGGCTCTTCACCGCCCGAGAGCGCCCGGTACGTCATGCGTCCGCAGATGCCGTCGGCATCCAAGCCGTTCTCCTGCTGGAACTTCGTGATGGC
>CAMURM010000189.1 GCA_947097535.1 uncultured Selenomonas sp. | reverse complement strand
TAGACCGCAGGTATATTCAAAAAGCCCAGACGCGTGATATGCGGCTTCGTCAGAACGGTGTTCTCCGAGAGCACGACGATCATATTGTCGTTGACAATGGTGCGCGCCAAGGTCATTCCGGGATGCAGATCCTCGATGGATACGGCTTTCAAAGCAAACTCCTCCTTTGGGAAACGGCATATATCAAATCGCGTTTCTTCCGTACATGAATCAGTTCGGAATCCATCCGAATTCGTCCTCTGTGTTTTATTCTCTACAAAAGCTGGAAATCCTTTATCGTACGGAAAAAAGCTCTCGCTTTCTTTTAAGAAACGACTTTTTACCTATGCTCACCCATGTTCCCGAATCGCATCGCATACCTTTTGATGAAGTTCGCGCACCTCGTAAATCAAGGGTCGGATTTCCTCGACGTCCTTGCCTGCACGAAGCTCCTTGCCTATGTCGTCCGCCAGCGCCGAGAGCTTGACCATGCTGAGGTTCGCCGCCGTTCCCTTCAATGTGTCGATGGACTTTTCCGCCATGGAAAGGTCGCCCATCTCTATGCCCGACCAGAATTCCTGTAAGGAGCCGTCGTAGAGGAATTTCAGCAGAAATTCGCGATAGAGCGCCTCGTTGCCCATGAAACGCTCCAAACCCTTGGCGTAGTCGATTCCCGCCGCTTTGCACACATCTTCTTTCAAGACAAATCCCCCTTCCTTTACAGTGTCTCTCAAATCAAAATCCCGCGCATCGCTTCCCGCTTCGTCACCGCTTCTTGCCAGCAAGACCTACCGCATCAACGTAGGGCTTGATGTCAATGACAGCGCTGCCGTCCAAAGCGTCGAGGTACTGCACGAAGAGCTTTCTGCCCTCGCGGCGCAGAAGCTTCACCGCGCACAGCGACAGAGGATTCGGACGGTGCGGCGCACGGCAGGCGAAGACGCCGCAGGAGCGCGTGCCGCTCGGCGGCGTCGTCACGAGACGATCGCGCTCGGCGAGATGCGCCCAGTAGAGCACCGTGAGCCATTCCAGCTCCTCGATGTGCTCCAAAGCGGGCGCATACACCTCGGCAATCTCGATGACGGACTCTGCCTTGCTGAAAAATCCCTGGCGCGGTATTTCCTCCAGACTCCTGTACGGACTGTGCACCACGCCGATGCTTTTCAATTCCACAAAGAACGCCTCCTCATGTCATCACTCGACTTTGAGCGTCAATTTCTCCCCGTTGATGTTCCATTCCTTGCCAGACGCGTCCTTTTCATAGGCGATTTCATCAGCGAGCGTGATGCGCTTGATATAGTCCTCATTCTTCGCCATGAGAGCTTCGATCTTCGCGTTGCCCCCCGCCGTGAGCCTGATGTGATCCGTGACCTCGAAGCCGTTTTCCTTGCGCATCGTCTGCACCTTGCTGATGATCTCACGCACGAAGCCTTCCTCGATGAGCTCGGGGCTCAAGGTCGTCTCCAAGGCGATCGTGACATCGCCGTAGCGCTCGGAGATGAAGCCTTCCGTCTGCGCCATCGACACCTCGACGTCCTCTGCCTCAAGCGTAATATCGTCCGAGTTGAGTTTCAGCACGAGCTTGCCCGTGCGGTCGAGCTCGTCCTTCGCCGCGTGGCCGTTGATGCTCGCGAGCGCCGCCTTGACCTCGCCGATCCTCTTGCCGACCTTCGGTCCCAAGACCTTGAACTGCGGCTTGAAGCTGTAGCTCAGGAACTCCTCCATATCGCTCTTGAAGATGACTTCCTTGACGTTGAGCTCGCTCTCGACGATCGCGCGGAAGAAGTCGTCGAGCGCGTGCGCCGCCTTGACGAACATCCTGCCGATGGGCTGCCGGTTCTTGATGTTTGCAGCGTTTCGCGCCGCGCGCCCCAGGACGACGATTTCAAGGACGATCTCCATGTTATCCTCAAGCGCCGCGTCGATGTACTCTTCGTGCACGGCGGGAAAATCGCAGAGGTGGACGCTTTCGGGCGCCTCCTTGTCGACGCTGCGCACGATGTTTTGATAGATCGCCTCCGTCATGAAGGGAATCATCGGCGCGGCAGCCTTCGCCGTCGTCACGAGCGCCGTGTAGAGCGTCATGTAGGCATTGACCTTGTCCTCGCCCTCGCCCTTCGCCCAGAAGCGCTCGCGGCTGCGGCGCACATACCAGTTGCTGAGCTCGTCGACGAAGCTCTGCAGGGCCTTCGCCGCTTCCGTGACCTTGTAGGCGGCGAGGTTCTCGTCGACCGCCTTGACCATCGTGTTGAGGCGCGACAAAATCCACTTGTCCATGACGGCGAGCTTCTCGTAGTCGAGCGCATGATCGAGCGGATTGAAGCTGTCGATGTTCGCATAGAGCACATAGAAGGCGTAGGTGTTCCACAGCGTGCCCATGAACTTTCGCTGGCCTTCCTGCACCGCGCCGTCGTGGTAGCGATTCGGCAGCCACGGCGCGCTGTTCTCGTAGAAGTACCAGCGGATCGCGTCCGCGCCGTGCTTTTTGAGTGCCTCCATCGGGTCGACGGCGTTGCCCTTCGACTTCGACATCTTGCGGCCATCCCCATCCTGCACATGGCCGAGAACGATGACATTTCGGTACGGCGCCTTGTGGAAGAGCAGCGTCGAGATGGCGATGAGTGAGTAGAACCAGCCGCGCGTCTGATCGACCGCCTCGGAGATGAAGTCCGCGGGGAAGCGACGCTCGAAGATCTCCTTGTTCTCAAACGGATAGTGCCATTGGGCAAAGGGCATGGAACCCGAATCGAACCAGCAGTCGATGACCTCGGGCACGCGGTGCATTTCCTCGCCGCACTCGGTGCAGCGAATCGTCACGGCGTCGACGTAAGGACGGTGCAGCTCAAGCTCCTCGGGGCAGTTGTCCGACAGCGATTTGAGCTCCTCGATCGAGCCGATCGAATGCTGATGGCCGCAGCCGCACTCCCATATATTGAGCGGCGTGCCCCAGTAGCGGTTGCGGCTGATGCCCCAGTCCTGCACATGCTCAAGCCAGTCACCGAAGCGCCCCTTGCCGATGCTCTCGGGAATCCAGTTGACCGTGTTGTTGTTCGCAATCAGTTCGTCGCGCACCGCCGTCATCTTGATGAACCACGACTCGCGCGCGTAGTAGACGAGCGGCGTATCGCAGCGCCAGCAATGCGGATAGCTGTGCTCGAAGACGGGCGCCTTGAAAAGCAGACCCTTCTCCTTCAAATCCTTCAGGATCAGCGGATCGGCGTCCTTGACGAAAACGCCGGGCCAATCCGTGTCCGCCGTCATCTCGCCCTTCGCATCGACGAACTGCACGAAAGGCATGTCGTACTTGCGGCACACGCGGTTGTCGTCCTCACCGAACGCCGGCGCCGTATGGACGATGCCCGTGCCATCGGACGTCGTGACGTAGTCGTCGCAGATGACGAAGAACGCCTTTTTCTTGATCTTGCCCTTGGCATAGGGATAGAGCGGCTCGTAGTCGCGGTACTCAAGCTCCTTGCCCTGCATGCGCGCGAGGATCTCACGCTCGCCCTCGACGCCATCGAAGACCGTATCGACGAGCGCTTCCGCAAGGTAGTAGACCGTATCGCCGACGCGCAGCTTCACATAGGTGACCTCGGGATTGACGCAGAGACCGAGGTTCGACGGCAGCGTCCACGGCGTCGTCGTCCACGCGAGGAAGTAGGCATCCTCATCCTTCGCCTTGAACTTGACCATGGCGGAGCGCTCCTTGACATCCTTGTAGCCCTGCGCGACCTCGTGCGAGGAGAGCGGCGTACCGCAGCGCGGGCAGTAGGGCACGACCTTGTAGCCCTTGTAGAGCAGTCCGCGCTTCCAGATCTCCTTGAGCGCCCACCACTCCGATTCGATGAAGTCGTTCTCGTAGGTGATGTAGGGATGCTCCATGTCCGCCCAGAAGCCGACGACGTCGGAGAACTCCTCCCACATGACCTTGTACTTCCAGACAGATTCGCGGCACTTCTTGATGAAGGGCTCCATGCCGTACTTTTCGATCTGATCCTTGCCGTCGAGGCCGAGCGCCTTCTCCACCTCAAGTTCCACGGGCAGACCGTGCGTATCCCAGCCGGCTTTCCTCAGGACGCGCTTGCCCTTCATCGACTGGTAGCGCGGCAGCATATCCTTGATGACGCGTGTCAGGACATGACCGATATGCGGCTTGCCGTTCGCCGTCGGCGGTCCGTCGTAGAACGTGAAATTCTCCTTGCCCGCGCGTTGGTCAATCGCCTTCTGCGCAATGTCGTGCGATTTCCAGAAGTCTTCGACCTCCTTCTCGCGCTC
>CAMURM010000188.1 GCA_947097535.1 uncultured Selenomonas sp. | reverse complement strand
TGCTCGAACTGCCTCGACTATCAGGCGCGCCGCGCGAACATCAAGTTCCGCCGCGAGCCGAAGGCGAAGCCCGAGTTCTGCCACACGCTGAACGGCTCGGGGCTCGCCGTCGGCCGCACGGTCGCGGCGATTCTCGAAAACTACCAGCAGGAAGACGGCTCCGTGCGCGTGCCGAAGGTACTCGTGCCCTACATGGGCGGCGTCGAAGTCATCGAGAAGCCGTGAGAAAAGCACGGCGAAAAGCGCAAACATCGCGCGATATAAAGGAGGCTTTCCTATGAGCCAGCGTGCCGTCCGGGCGGAGATCGACCTCGCAGCGATCCGGCACAACTACGCGGTGATTACGAGGTCGATCGCCGGCGGTGCCAAGCTCTGCGCCGTCGTCAAGGCGAACGCCTACGGCCACGGTGCCGCTGCCGTCGCACGAGAAGCGCTTCAAGCGGGCGCCGCATACCTCGCCGTCGCCACGCTGTCCGAAGCCGCCGAGCTGCGCCGCGAGGGCTTTCGCACACCGATTCTCATCCTGAGTCTCATCGACCCGAGAGAGGCTGCCGACGCCGTCGCCCTCGCTGTGACGCCGACCGTCGCGAATCTCGCTTCAGCAGAGGTGCTCTCGGCGGAAGCTGCACGACAGGCAAAGACGCTGCGCCTGCACCTCGCCGTCGACACGGGCATGGGGCGCATCGGCTGCACACCGGAAGAGGCGGGCGCACTCGCGCGCACCGTCGCCGCCCTGCCGAGCATCGAGCTGGAGGGCGCGTTTTCTCACTTCGCCATGGCGGACGTGGCGGACAAGACGCACGCAAGGCAGCAGCTCGCGCTCTTCATGCGCGCTCTCGAAGACATTGAAGCGGCGGGCGTGCATCTTCGCCTGCGGCACATCGCCGAGAGCGCCGCCATCTTCGAGCTGCCCGAAGCCCATCTCGACATGGTGCGCGCCGGCATCATCCAGTACGGCCTCTACCCGAGCGCTGAGGTCGCAAAAGCCGTCGGCGAGAAGGCGCCGCTTCGTCCCGCCATGGCGCTCAAGGCGCGCATCCTCTTCCTCAAGACCATGCCGCAGGGCGCTGCCATCGGCTACGGCTGCGCGTGGCGCGCCCCGCGCGAGAGCCGCATCGCGACGCTGCCCCTCGGCTACGCCGACGGCTACATCCGCGCGCTCGCGGGCAAGGCGCACGTCGAGATCGCGGGCAAGGCGGCTCCCGTCGTCGGCCGCATCTGCATGGATCAGTGCATGGTCGACGTCACGGACATCGAAGGCGTCACGGAGGGCACGGAAGTCACGCTCTTCGGCTCGCCGACGCTCAGCGTCGACACCGTCGCCGACTGGCTCGAAACGATCAACTACGAAGTCCCGTGCCTGATCGCGCCGCGCGTGCCGCGCGTCTATATCTGACAGCGCACGGTAAAGTTGTATCGACGTACAGAATTTCATAAACAAAAAGCCGCCCACTCCCTTCATACGGAGGATTGGGCGGCTTTTTTACAGAAAAATGATCGGCAGCGCATCATTCCCTAGCCAAAACACAAGCTCTATGCTATAATACAATCCATAGTATATCAATATGAATAGTATATCGGAGGAACGCATATGAAAGACCATTCGCTTGAGGTACACGGCTGTCACGATTACAATGCTACTGGCGCGATCAGCCCGACGATCTGCCTGTCGGCGACGTTCCGTCACCCGCGCTTCGGCGAGAGCACGGGCTATGACTACGGGCGCGTGGCGAACCCGACGCGCGAAGCTCTGGAAAAGACGATGGCGCTTTTGGAGCACGGCGGGCGCTGCTGGGCGCTTTCTTCCGGCATGGCGGCGGTGCAGCTCGTCTTTTCGCTGCTCTCGGCGGGCGACCACGTCGTGCTCTCCGAAGACCTTTACGGCGGCACGGTGCGCCTCGCCGAAGAGGTCTTCCGGGGCTACGGCATCACCTTCGAGTACGTCGACGTGCGCGACCTCGACCTCGTCAGCAAGCATCTGCGTCCCGAGACGAAGCTCGTCTTCATCGAGACGCCGTCCAATCCCATGATGCAGATCGCCGACATCCAGGCGCTCGCGGCTCTCGCGCACGAAAAGGGTGCGCTGCTCGCCGTCGACAACACGTTCCTCTCGCCGCATTTCCAGAAGCCTTTGACGCTCGGCGCCGACATCGTCCTGCACAGCGGCACGAAGTACCTCTGCGGTCACAACGACGTCATCGCCGGCTTCCTCGTGCTCAGGGACGCAGCGGGCAAGACGGCAGAGCGCATCGAGCTTCTCGCCAAGTCGGCGGGGCCGAACCTCTCGGCGCTCGACTCGTGGCTCATGCTGCGCAGCATCAAGACGCTCGGCGTGCGCATCGAGCGGCAGACAGAAAATGCGCTCGCCCTCGCCCGCTGGCTCGACACGCTGCCCGAAGTCACGGAAGTGCTCTACCCGGGCCTTCCCGAGCACCCGGGCTACGCGCTGCAGAAGAAGCAGGCGCGCGGCGCGGGCGGCATGATCTCCTTCAAGGTGCGCTGCGCCGAAATCGCAAAAGCATCGCTCGGCAGGCTGCAGCTCATCGCCTTCGCCGAAAGCCTCGGCGGCGTCGAGACGCTCCTGACCTACCCCATCGCCCAGACGCACGCCGAAATGCCCGCCGCCCTCCTCGCGCGCACAGGACTCGACGACAAACTCCTGCGCCTCTCCGTCGGCATCGAAGACATCGAGGACTTAAAAGCCGACCTGCAGCAGGCATTGCAGGGATAGATGCGAAAAATGCGCCAAACTTTCATTTTCGCTTGCAGAGATTATAAGTATATTTACAATATTTGTCGTCAAAAATGCATCTTTGTGCTATAATCATCTCGAAAGAAGGTGATTATCCATGCCGCTGATCGAGCGCGAAGCCATCCTCAAGGTTCTTACCGCCTACAATCCATGGTGGAAAACGGGAAGCGTGCCGCGCAACATGACGAAGCATTACAAGCGCTTCGCTTTTTACGAAGCCATGCAGCGCCTTTCCGAGACGACACTGCGGCGCACCGTGGTCTTGACGGGAGCGCGGCGCGTCGGCAAGACGACCATCCAGTACCAGATGATCGAAGCACTCCTCGCCGCAGGTGTGGCGCCGCAAAAGATCGTCTTTATTTCCCTCGATCATCCCATGCTGAAGCTCAGCGCCTTCCAGGCGATCCTTGACTGCTACCACGAGATGATCTATACCGAGCAGGACGTCTACTATTTCTTCGACGAGATTCAATATGCATCGGATTGGGATCGCTGGCTCAAGACGCTCTACGATATGCAGCCCGCTTCACACATCGTCGCCACAGGCTCGGCAAGTCCCGCCATCGTGCGCGGCGGCGAGGAAAGCGGCACGGGGCGCTGGTCGATCCTTTCCGTCCCGACGCTTTCCTTCTATGAATATTGTGCGCTCCTCGATATCCCCCGACCCGCGCTCGCTGCCGATCTCAAGGCGTCGACGCTGTTTTCCCTTGAGCCGCAAGAACGGCAGAGGCTTCTCCTGCAGCTTGCCGATGTGCAGAAGCACTTCCTTCGCTATCTGCAGGTCGGCGGCTTTCCCGAGCTGGCGCTTTCGGACAACGACCTTCTCGCGCAGCAAATCCTGCGCGAAGATGTCGTGGACAAGGTCTTGAAGCGCGACCTGCCCGCGCTCTACAACATACGGAATGCCACGGAACTGGAGCGAATCTTCCTCTATCTGTGCAGTATATCCTCCGAAATCGTTTCCGTAGAGGCGATTGCCAAGGAGCTGAACGGTGTCTCGCGTCCGACCGTCGAGAACTATATCCGCTATCTGGAAAGCGGCAACCTCATTTACCAGAGCTGGCCGGTGGCTATGGCGGGAAAGAAGGTCTTGAAGGCAAGGCCGAAAATCTACATCGCCGATGCTGCCATTCGGAACGCCGTGCTCATGGACGACGCCCTGCTGACAGATCCCGTGCAGCTGGGAAAGATCGTGGAAACCGCCGTCTACAAGCATGCGGCGGCTTTCTACGACAAAAAGGCAACTGCCGTCGGCTATTTCCGCGGCGGCAGGAAAAACAAGGAGATCGACATCGTCGTCGAGCGTCCGCAAAAGGCCAATATCCTCATCGAAGTGAAGTATCGGGAAAATGCCGTGATACCAAACGATGATGCCATCAGCGAGCTGGCTGATACCGCTGCCGCCGCCTTCGTCCTCACGAAAAACCCGCCGGACTGCGGCATACAGCAGACGGCGTCCGGCGCGCCCCTGCTGCGCCTGCCCGCCTCCGCATTTCTCTACCTGCTCGGACACGAAGAACGCCATGACGCGAACCATTCAACAAGCACACATGAAAGG
>CAMURM010000187.1 GCA_947097535.1 uncultured Selenomonas sp. | reverse complement strand
GACGGCGGAGGACAAGGTCTACGGGAAGATCGGCGAGATCAAGCATATCAAGCGCAGGAACCCCGCCTTGATCTTTGGTATCACGGGCTGCATGGCGCAGAAGGAGGGCGAGGCGCTGATCCGCCGCGCGCCGCACATCGACTTCGTGCTCGGCACCAATAAGGTGCATGAGCTCAGGGCTGTCGTGCAGGAGCTCGCGGCGAAGAGGCGCGCTCATATCGTCGATGTGTTCCTGAGCGACGCCCCCTTGCCTGAGGATGTGCCGATCGAGCGTACGGGTCGCCTGTCGGCATGGGTGCCCATCATGTACGGCTGCAACAATTTCTGCACCTACTGCATCGTCCCCTATGTGCGCGGGCGCGAGCACAGCCGCCTGCCCGAGGATGTCGTGCGTGAGGTGGCAGAGGCGGCGGCGCAGGGCTTCAAGGAAATCACGCTCTTAGGGCAGAATGTCAATTCTTACGGCAAGGATCACAAGCGTGCGGACTTCGCAGAGCTCCTTCGCATGGTCGACGAGGTCGAGGGCATCGAGCGCGTGCGCTACATGACTTCGCATCCGAAGGATCTCAGCGACGATGTCATCGCGGCGGTCAAGGAGAGCAGGCACATCTGTCCTCATTTTCATCTGCCCGTGCAGCATGGCTCCGACAGGATCCTCAAGGCGATGAACCGCGTCTATCGAAAGGACGCCTACCGCGCTCTCGTCGAGCGCATCCGCGCGGCTGTGCCCGAGGTAAGCCTCACGACGGATCTCATCGTCGGCTTTCCGGGGGAAACGGCGGAGGATTTCGCGGAGCTTCTCGATTTCCTGCAGGAGATTCGCTACGATGCCGCCTATACCTTCCTCTACTCGAAGCGCTCGGGCACACCGGCGGCGACGATGGCGGAGCAGGTGGCGGACGCGGTCAAGAAGGAGCGCCTGCACCGCTTGATGGAAGTGCAGAATGCGATCAGTCTGGAAAAGAACGAGGCGCTTCGCGATACGGTGCAGGAGGTTCTTGCAGAAGGGCCGAGCCGTACCGACGATGCCGTATGGACGGGCAGGACGGGAACGAACAAGATCGTCCTGTGGCAGAAAAAAGGACAGGAAACCGAGGGCGACATCGTGCGCGTGCGCATCAAGGAGCCGCAGACATGGGTGCTCAAGGGTGAATTGCAGTAGGGTGGGGGCGGCGCAGGCTGCCCTCTTTCGCTTTGAGTAAGTCTAGGAGGGTTTATGGAACTCACACCGATGATGCAGCAGTATCTCGAAACGAAGAATCAGCATCCCGACCAGATCCTGTTCTTTCGCCTCGGCGATTTTTATGAAATGTTCTTCGATGACGCCAAGCTCGTTTCGCGTGAGCTCGGTCTGACCTTGACGAGCCGCAGCGGTAACAAGGAAAAGACGCCGATGTGCGGCGTTCCGTACCATGCTGCCGAGGGCTATATCACGAAGCTCATCAACAAGGGCTACAAGGTCGCCATAGCTGAGCAGATCGGCGATCCGAAGGCGAAGGGGCTCACGAAGCGCGAGGTCATAAAGATCGTCACGCCGGGCACTGTGCTCTCCGAATCCTCCCTGCACGATGCGCAGAACAACTATATCGCGCTGATCGCGCAGGAAGCGGACGCCATCGCGCTCGCCGCCGCCGATGTGTCGACGGGCGAGTGCTTCTACGGCATTTACGAGGGGAAGGCGGCGCAGCAGCTGCTCTTCGATGAGCTTTACCGCCTGATGATGCCCGAGCTGATCCTCGTCGGCGACCTGACCTTTTCGGAAGAGCTCGACGAGTTCCTCGCCCTTCGCATGCCGCAATGCGCGCTGACGCATCGCGCAGGCGTTTCGTCTGAGTGGAGGCTTCGCCTGACGCAGCATTTCGGCGAAGATTCTCTGCCCAGGCAAGATTTTGCACAAAGGGCTGTCGCTGTGCTGCTCGACTATCTGCATGAAACGGTCAAGACCGATCTTTCTCACATCAATCGCCTGACGTATCTCGATGCGACGGCAAACCTCGTCCTCGATACCTACACGCTGCGCAACCTCGAAATCATCCGCAACCTGCGCGACGGCGGCAAGAAGGATACTTTGCTCGACGTGCTCGACTTCACAAAGACCGCCATGGGCAGCCGCCTTCTGCGCAAGTGGCTCGAATATCCGCTGCTCTCGCACGATAGGATCGAGCGCCGCCTGGACGGCGTGGCGGAATTTGCCGCTGATTTTTCGCTGCGTGAGGACGTGCAGACGCATTGCAGGGAAATCTTTGATTTCGAGCGCCTCTTGACACGCATCGAAGTCGGAACGGCAAACGCGCGCGACCTCGTAGCGCTGAAGCTCTCGCTCTCCGCGTTGCCGCCCTTGAAGGCGCGGCTCGCTGCTGTTTCGGCGCCGCTTCTTCGAAAAGCCGAGGGAGGCGTCGCACTCTTTGAAGAGATCGTCTCGCTTCTGGAGCGGGCGATCGTGGAGGAGCCGGGCATATCTCTCAGAGAAGGCGGCATCATCAAGGCGGGATACAATGCGGAATTGGACGAGTACCGCCATATTTCGCACGACAGCAAGAAGCTGCTGCAGCAGATGGAGGAGCGCGAAAAGGAGCAGACGGGCATCAAGACGCTGAAGATCGGCTATAACAAGGTCTTCGGCTACTACATCGAGGTGCGCCACAGCGGCGCCGACCTCGTGCCCGCGCGCTACATCCGCAAGCAGACGCTGGCGAACGCCGAGCGCTATATCACGGAGGAACTCAAGGAGTTCGAGACGAAGATCCTCGGCGCGCAGGAAAAGATCGTCCAGATCGAGTACCGCCTTTTTACGGAGATTCGCGAAATCATCAAGGCGGAGCTCGGGCAGATCCAGCGGACGGCGCAGCACATCGCTCTTTTGGATGTGCTCGCGAGTCTTGCCGAAGCCGCGAATCGATATAATTATGTGCGCCCCGGACTCGCAGGCAATGGCGAGATTTTCATTCGTGACGGCAGGCATCCTCTCGTGGAGCGCATCCTCACGAACGACCTCTTCGTGCCGAATGATACCGAACTGAACCATAGAGACTGCGAGATCATGCTCATCACGGGGCCGAATATGGCGGGCAAATCCACCTATATGCGCCAGGTCGCGCTTCTGACGCTCATGGCGCAGGTCGGCAGCTTCGTGCCTGCGAAGGAGATGACGCTTTCGCCCGTCGATCGCATCTTCACGCGCATCGGTGCGAGTGACGATCTCGTGAGCGGTCAGAGCACCTTCATGGTCGAGATGAACGAGGTGGCGCAGATCTTGAAGTACGCCACGAAGGACAGCCTTGTGATCCTCGATGAGATCGGCAGGGGCACGAGTACCTTCGACGGCATGAGCATCGCGCGCGCCGTCGTCGAGCATATGCGCAGCAAAGTTCATGCCAAGACGCTGTTTGCCACGCATTATCATGAGCTGACGGATATGGAAGACGATCTCATAAAGAATTACTGCATCGCCGTCAAAGAGCGCGGCACGAAGGTCGCCTTCCTGCGGCGCATCATCCGCGGCAGCGCCGATAAGTCGTACGGCATCCATGTGGCGCGTCTGGCGGGGCTGCCGAAGACCGTCACGCAGCGGGCGCAGGAGATCCTCGATGCCGTCGAGCAGGACGCAGGCGTTTTTGTGCCGCCGCAGCAGGCGAAGGAGACGGCATCGCAGGAAGAAGCGGCGCTGATGGGCTCGCTCTTCGCCTCGTCGTTGAGTGATACCATTCTCGCGCTCGACGTCATGGCGATGACACCATTGGAAGCGCTGAATGAATTGTTCCGTCTGCAGCAGCAGGCGAAGGGAGAGGAGGGAAAGCGATGAGTCTGATCCATGTGCTCGACGACAATACGATCAACAAGATTGCGGCGGGTGAGGTCGTCGAGCGTCCCGCCTCCGTCGTCAAGGAACTGGTGGAAAACTCGATGGATGCCGGCGCGACGAAGATCGAAGTCGAGATCATGGCGGGCGGCACGAGCCTCATGCGCGTGACGGACAACGGCTGCGGCATGAGCATGGAGGACGCAAAGCTCGCCATCGAGCGCCATGCGACGAGCAAGATCAAGGAGGTCGGCGACCTCTATTCCCTCGGGACGCTCGGCTTTCGCGGCGAGGCTCTGCCGACGATCGCCGCCGTCTCGCGCTTTCGCATGCGCACGCGCCGGGAGGGGGCGGAGCTCGGCACTGAAGTGAGCATCATCGGCGGCGTCAGGCAGGACATCGGCGAGACGGGCTGCAGTCTCGGCACGACGATTCAGGTCGAGGATCTCTTCTTCAACACGCCCGCGCGCAAGAAATTTCTCAAGACGACGCATACGGAAGGCGGGCGCATCAGCGACTTCA
>CAMURM010000186.1 GCA_947097535.1 uncultured Selenomonas sp. | reverse complement strand
GCTTCGGCGTCGAGCAGCGAGCGGCGCTCGAAAAGCGCGCTCACCTCACGCCCGACATGCTCGTCATGACGGCGACGCCGATTCCACGCACGATGACCTTGACGGTCTACGGCGATCTCGATGTCTCGCGCATCGAGCATCTGCCGCCGGGGCGCGTGCCTGTCGAGACCTTCGTGCGCACGCCCGACCGGCGCGACCGCATCCATCACTTCGTGCGCCAAGAGATTGAAAAGGGCAGGCAGGCCTACGTCGTCTGTCCGCTCGTCGAGCAGAGCGAAACGCTCGATCTGCCGTCGGCGCAGGAGGTCTACGCAGAACTCAGTGCGGGCGTGTTTCGTGAAGTGCGATGCGGCCTTGTGCACGGCAAGCTCCGGGGCAAGGAGAAGGAAGCCGTCATGGCGGACTTCCACGCGGGCAAGCTCGACGTTCTCGTGACGACGACAGTCATCGAGGTGGGGGTAGACGTGCCGAACGCGAGCATCATGGTCATTGAGAATGCCGAGCGCTTCGGCCTCGCGCAGCTTCATCAGCTGCGCGGACGCGTGGGCAGGGGGGCGCATCGCTCCTACTGCATCCTCGTTTCGGCGGCGCGAACCGCTGCGGCGAAGAAACGGCTTGCCCTTTTGGAGAGCGTGTGCGACGGCTTCGTGCTCGCCGAGGAGGACTTGAAGCTCAGAGGCCCCGGCCAATTCTTCGGCGCGATGCAGCACGGCCTGCCCGACCTCAAGATGGCGGACGCCCTGCGCGACGTCGATATCCTGCTCAAGGCGCGGCGTGCGGCGCTCGAAACGATGGAAAGCCCCGCGATGCGCAAGGAGGTCGCTGAAATCCTGCGGCTTGAGTACAAGGAATTTTTTGCGAAGATCACGGAGGTCTGAAAGGAGCATGGCATCATGAAGAAGTTCATGAACAATTTCCGCAAGCCGCAGGGATTTTTGGGCAAGCTGGTCTTGTGCGGCATGAACATCGGGCATCGAAGCCTCTGGGAGTGGTGCTTGTCGCGCGTTGATTTTCCGAAAAGCGGCAGGATGCTTGACATTGGCTGCGGCGGGGGCGGCATGATCGCGAATCTGCTGCACGCGCATCCCGATTTGTCGGCGGATGGACTCGATCACTCCGAAGAGAGCCTGCGGCGCTGCTGCAAGGTCAATGCAAAATTTCTCGGCGCACGCTGCAATTTCCAGCAAGGCGCGGCGGAAAAGCTTCCCTATGAAGATAATCTGTTCGATTTTGTGACCGCTATGGAAAGCATTTATTTTTGGGATGATCTGCGCACATGCTTTTCTGAGGTCAACCGTGTGCTGAAAAAAAGCGGCCTCTTCATCATCGGCGTGGAAGCCGCCGATCCGCTCGATACGACATGGTCGAGCCGCATCGATGGGATGCGGATTTATTCGCCAGACGAGTTGCAAACGCTCCTGCAGTCGGCAGGTTTTTCCGTCGTCCTGCGCGAAGGGGAGAAGGAAAAGGCGTGCATCGTGGGACGGAAAATGGGAACGCAGGAAAACCTGCTGAAAGTTTAGGGAGCTCGGGTGATTTGCGGAAAATTCTTCCTGTGGGCAGGAGTTTCCTGTGCCTTTGGGGAATACTATAAAGATATGAATTTCGCATTTACGGAGGAAGCTTTATGGTAGAGGCAGCGGAGAAGTTCAAGCGCTATTTGCAGCGTCATAAGATCGACAGCTTTGAGAGAGAGGAGCTTGGCGATGAGCATGAGAGCGTGATCTTTCGCTCGACCGTCGAGGTGCAGGGACAGTATGTGCCGCTCGGGGTCATTTTCGACGATACGATCTATGTGATCGTGCGCGCCAATCTCGCCCCGAAGGCGCTCAACGATGACAATGCCTACGAGGTGACGAATTTCATCATGCGGCTCAACAACGGCAATAAGCTGTTTAAGTATTACCTTGCGCCCGATACGTCCGTCATCCTCGATGCGTGCATTCCGATGACGCAGAAAAATTATTCTGCCGATCTCGTCAATACGATCGTGGGTGTCGTGGCGCGCGAGATCAAGAAGCGTCACAGCGAGTTCATGAGCCTGATCTGGCAGCGGAATTGACGTATCGGAGATTACGGAATCACAGCACCTCGGAGGTGGTTTTGTGCTGAAAAAGGGAATCATTCTGGCGGGCGGCTCGGGTACGCGGCTCTATCCGCTGACGAAGGTTGTGTCGAAGCAGCTCATGCCGGTGTTTGACAAGCCGATGATCTACTACCCGCTGAGCACATTGATGCTCGCCGGCATTGAGAACATCCTCGTGATCACGACGCCGCAGGACAGTTCGATGTTTGCCGCCATGCTCGGCAACGGCAGTCAGTGGGGCATCCACATCTCGTATGCCGTGCAGCCGAGCCCTGACGGTCTGGCGCAGGCGTTCCTCATCGGCGAGGATTTCATCGGCAAGGACGGCTGTGCGCTTGTCCTCGGCGACAATATCTTCTACGGCGCCGACCTTGCTCGGCTCCTGCAGCAATCGACAGCGCGCGAGGCGGGGGCGACGGTGTTCGCCTACTATGTGCGCGATCCGAAGCGCTACGGCGTCGTCGAGTTTGACGAGACGGGACGCGCCATCAGCCTCGAAGAGAAGCCCGAGGCGCCGCGCTCGAACTATGCAGTGACGGGGCTCTACTTCTACGACAACGATGTCGTCGACATCGCGAAGGCGATCAAGCCGTCGGCGCGCGGCGAGCTGGAGATTACAGATGTAAACCGCGCGTATTTAGAGCGCGGCGATCTTCAGGTGGAGAAGATGCGGCGCGGCTTCGCGTGGCTCGACACGGGCACGCATGAATCGCTCTTGCAGGCGGCGACCTTCGTCGAGACGATTCAGGATCGGCAGGGGCTCAAGATCGCTTGTGTCGAGGAGATTGCTTACCGCATGGGCTACATCGACGAGGAGCAGGTGCTGCGCCTCGCGCAGCCTTTGATGAAGAACGATTACGGCCGCTATTTAGAACAGCTGGTGAAGGGACAGGGGATCGAAGAATGAAAGTGACGGAAACGCGGCTCAAGGGTGTTTTTGTGTTGGAGCCGCAGGTCTTCGGCGATGCGCGCGGCTGGTTCATGGAGAGCTGGTCGAAGAAGAAGATGGAGGAGGCGGGGCTTCACTACGATTTCGTGCAGGACAACCAGTCCTTTTCGGCGGAAAAGGGAACTCTGCGCGGCCTCCACTACCAGACGAATCCCATGGCGCAAGCGAAGCTCCTGCGCTGCACGCGCGGCGAGATCCTCGATGTCGCCGTCGACATACGGAAGGGCTCGCCGCAGTATGCGAAGTGGGTCGCCGTGCGCCTTTCGGCGGAGAACAAGAAGCAGCTGATGATTCCGCGCGGCTTTGCGCACGGCTTCATCACGCTGACCGACGACGTCGAGGTGCAGTACAAGGCGGACAATTACTATGCGCCCGAGTGCGACGGCAACATCCTCTGGAGCGATCCCGCCATCGGCGTGGACTGGGAGATCGCGCCGACGGTTCTTTCGGCGAAGGACGAGGCGGCGCCGACGCTTGCCGAGCGGGAAGCGGAACTCAATTTCGTCTACGGGGAGGAAGAAACGTGAAATACCTTGTGACCGGCGGCGCCGGCTTTATCGGCAGCAATTTCGTCCACTATATGATGAAGGCGCATCCCGAGGCAGAGATCCTCTGCGTCGATGCACTGACGTATGCAGGCGACTATGAATCCCTGCTCGATGTCGCGGATGAGCCGCGCTTTCATTTCGCCCGCTGCAATATCTGCGACCGCGCGGCAGTCAATGCGCTCTTTCGCGAGCAGAAGCCCGACATCGTTGTGAATTTTGCAGCGGAAAGCCACGTCGATCGCTCGATCGAGACGCCGGAAATCTTCCTGCAGACGAACATCATCGGCACGAGCGTCCTCATGGATGCCTGCCGTGAGTACGGCATTTCGCGCTACCATCAAGTCTCGACCGACGAGGTTTACGGCGATCTGCCGCTCGACCGCCCCGATCTCTTCTTCACCGAGGAGACGCCGCTCCATACGTCGAGCCCATATTCGGCATCGAAGGCATCCGCCGATCTTCTCGTGCTCGCCTACAGCCGCACCTTCGGGCTGCCCGTGACGATCTCGCGCTGCTCGAACAACTACGGGCCGTACCATTTCCCCGAGAAGCTCATTCCGCTGATGATTGTCAAGGCGCTCGCCGATGAGCAGCTTCCCGTCTACGGCGACGGCGCCAATGTGCGCGATTGGCTCTACGTCGAGGATCATTGCCGCGCCATCGATCTCGTCCTGCAGAAGGGGCGCACGGGCGAGGTTTACAATATTGGCGGTCACAACGAGCGCGCCAACATCGACGTCGTCAAG
>CAMURM010000185.1 GCA_947097535.1 uncultured Selenomonas sp. | reverse complement strand
GCGCAAGAAGCTGCTCGAAAAGATCACGCTCGACGACATCAAGCCGTCCTCGCGTCGCTATCCTTACATTGCCTTCACGCCTGACCGCGAGGCGGGCGACCAACTTCTGCAGGTCAGCGGCCTGACGAAGACAATTGACGGTGAGAAGGTGCTGAACAACGTCAGCTTCACGCTCAAGAAGGGTGACAAGGTCGCCTTCGTCGGCCCGAACTCCGTGGGCAAGACGGCGCTCTTCGAGATCCTCATGGGTAATATGGAGGCGGATGCGGGCACATTCAAATGGGGCGTGACGACGACGCAGGCGTACTTGCCGAAGGACAACAACGAATTTTTCGATGACGTCGACCTGAACCTCGTCGACTGGCTGCGCCAGTATTCGCGCGATCCGGACGAGTCGTTCGTGCGCGGCTTTTTGGGGCGCATGCTCTTTTCGGGCGAGGAGAGTCAGAAGAAGGCCAAGGTCATCTCGGGCGGCGAGCGCGTGCGCTGCATGTTGTCGCGCATGATGCTTTCGGGCGCGAACGTGCTGCTTCTCGACGAGCCGACAAACCACCTCGACTTGGAGTCCATCACGGCGCTGAACGACGGTCTGATCGCCTTCTCGGGCACGGAGCTTTTCGTTTCTCACGACCATGAGTTCATCCAGACGATTGCGAACCGCATCATCGACATCACGCCCGAGGGCGTCGTCGATCGCGTGACGACGTACGATGAATTTCTCGAAAACGAAACGGTGCGCCAGCAGCTCGAAGAGAAGTACGGCAAGAAGAGCTGAGGCAAGGCACTTGCCGCTGTGCTCAGGATGGTCAAGAATGCCGCGTCGGGAAAGGCTTTCCTTCTGACGAGGAGGGGATACGATGCTCGCAAAGGCTCTTCGAGAAGCGTGGAGCAAAGAGGATAAGGGATCGGCGAAGCGCCTGCGCGAGATGATCGAGGTCTTGCGCGCGCGCGACATCGTGCACGGCATAACACCCGAGAAGCTGCGTCTGATCCTCGAAGACCTCGGCCCGACCTTCGTGAAACTCGGGCAGATCATGAGCATGCGCCCCGATTTCCTGCCGCAGGAATACTGCGACGAGCTCATGAAACTGCAGACCGAAGCGAATCCTTTGCCTTTTGCCGTCATCGAGAAGGTCATCGAGCAGGAGTACCAGCGTCGCTGGACGCGCATCTTCCGCTCGATCGATGAGGAGGCTCTGGGCTCCGCTTCGATCGCTCAGGTGCACCGCGCCGTGCTCCTGGACGGCGAGCGGGTCGTCATCAAGGTGCAGCGCCCCGGCGTGCACGACGTCATGAGCAAGGATATCGTGCTCCTGAAGCGTGCGGCGGGCATTTTGAAAATCCTCGGGCCGACGCAGGATGTCGTCGATTTCAGCATGGTGCTCGACGAGCTCTGGGCGATCGCCAAGCAGGAGATGGATTTCGTCATGGAGGCGAACCATATCGAGGAGTTCCGCCATGCGAATCTCGACGCTGACTTCGTGAGCTGTCCGAAGGTCTATCGCCATCTGACGACGCAGCATGTGCTCGTCATGGAGTACATCGAGGGCATACAGGTCGACGACGTGGCGGGGCTCAAGGCGGCGGGCATCGACGTGCGGCGCATCGGCGAGCGCCTCGGGGAAAACTACGTCAAGCAGATCGTCGAGGACGGTTACTTCCACGCCGACCCGCATCCGGGAAACATCTGGGTGCGCGGCGGCAAGATCGTCTGGCTCGACCTCGGCATGATGGGGCGTCTCTCGAACAAGGATCGCGCGGCGATCCGCAAGGCGATCTTCGCCCTGGCGCAGCATGACATCTTCGAGATGAAGGCGGCGGTGCTCGCCCTCGGCGTGCCGCAGGATCGCATCGACCATGCGCGGCTCTATCAGGACATCGACGCGCTCATGGCGCAGTACGGCGATCTCGATTTCCGCTCACTGAAGATGGGCATGCTCTCGCGTCAGATCATGAACGTGCTGCGCGCCCACCACATTGCGATTGCGCCGGGCATCAGCATGTTTTGCCGCGGCGTCATGACGATCGAGGGCGTCATGCGCCTGATCTGCCCCGAGGTCAGCTTCGTAGAGATTCTGGCGCGCAGCATGGAGCTGAGCTTTGCGAAGGATTTCAACTGGCGCGAGGAAGTCGGCAAGGCGAAGCGCGAGGGCTACATCCTCATGCGCAAGTCCCTGCAGCTGCCCGAGCAGATTTCGGACATCCTCAAGATGACGCTGAGCGGACAGACGAAGGTCAATCTGGAACTGACGGGCGCCGATGAGCCGCTCGCGAGACTCAACAAGATGATCAACAAGCTGATCATCGCGCTCTTGAGCGCGGCGCTGCTCATCGGTTCAAGCACGATCTGCACGACGCAAATGACGCCGAAGATCATGGAAATTCCCTTCCTGGGCGTCCTGGGGTATCTGGCGGCGATCGTGCTCTCGGCGCGTCTCTTGTGGAGCATACTGCGCGGTCATTGATGGGGCATTTTAGGGATTCAGAGTAGATAGGAGGGGTTCCCATGCGTGGAATCAGGGGTGCGATCACAGTAGAAAAGGATACGAAGGACGAAATATTTCAGGCGGTGAAGCTCATGGTCATGGGTATGTGCCGCACGAACAAGATCGATCCCGCAGATATCGGCGCGGCGATTTTTTCCGCGACGCCCGACCTCAAGTCGGCATTTCCGGCGGCGGGCGCAAGGTTCTTGAAGGGCTTCGACACCGTACCGCTCTTCGACACGCTTGAGCCGGACGTGGAAAATTCTCTGCCGCGCTGCATACGGGCGCTGCTGCTCGTCGATACGAACAAGCCGCAGAGCGAGATACGTCACATCTATCTGGGCGGTGCAATCTCGCTGCGCCCTGATCTCCAGGTGGAGGAATGAAGTGGTACACATCATGCTGTAGGAAGGAACAAGAAGGGAGTGCTTCATCATGAAAAGAGAAATCGTCACAGATCGCGCACCGAAGGCGATCGGCCCGTATTCGCAGGGAATCCGCACCTCGGGCGGCTTTATCTTCGCCTCGGGACAGATCCCGCTCGATCCCGAGACGGGCGAGCTCGTCGCAGGCGGCATAGCCGAGCAGACGGAGCGCGTGCTGGAAAACCTCAAGGCCGTTCTCGAAGCCGATGGATGCTCGCTCGAAGACGTCATCAAGACGACGGTCTATCTGAAGGACATTGAGGACTTCGCGGCGATGAATACGGTCTACGCGAAGTATTTCACCGCTTGCCCGCCGGCGCGCGTCTGCGTCGAGGTGGCAAGATTGCCGAAGGACGCCTTGATCGAAATCGACTGCGTCGCCTCGGAAGGGAATAATTTTTCTTATTGAAAATACGAGACGGACAAAAATAAAACAAGCCGTTGAATCTTTCGATTCAGCGGCTTGTTTTATGATATATCAGTTCGGATTCTTGTGCACAGAATCAGATGGCGCGTTCCACCTTGCCGGAGCGCAGGCAGCGCGTGCAGACGTTGATATGCTTCCGCTCGCCGTTGACGATCGCGCGTACACGCTGAATATTCGGCTTCCACTTGCGCTTCGTCTTCAGATGCGAGTGGCTGACATTCATGCCGGACATCTCGCCCTTTGCACAGATTTCACAAACACTTGCCATGGGGTACACCTCCTTCGCGGCGCAGTTAAGGAATCCCTGATAAATTCAGCACCGCCATCTTGGCGCATCTTTTCCGCCCTCTCTGTGTCGACAAATCCTCCGCATAGCACCACTATGCGTCCGGTTTGTCTCCTTGATAGGACGAAAAATCTGCGCCAATCTGACGGACTTCATTTTATCAGTGCTTCCTAATGCACCATAGACAATAAAAGTATTCTATCACAAAGTGCGGGGAAGCGCAAGCTGTTCTTTGAGCTTCTGATATGCGCGCGTATAGTAGGCGCCGTTCTGCGCTTCCCTGTGGTCGAAGCCGTAGGCACGGCGGCTGACGGCGAGGATGGGCGGCGACTGGATGCGCTTGGCGACGGCGAGCCCCGAAAAGAGGTTCCACCAGCGCTCAAGGTCGGCGATGAAGTCGCGTGGCGTCGGGAAGAGCTTTCTCACGATGCCTTTTTCGCAGCCGAGCTGCTGCTCAAGCGTGCCCTTGAGGTACCAGGAGAGGACGTCCTCGGGCGTCGCTTTTTCCCAGCGCTCGACGAAGGCGCGGAAGAGGCAGTCGTGGTACGGGTAGCAGAGGGGATCGCCCTTGCCCTCGTCGACGTTTTGCGCATCGGACAGCTCGGCGCTCGGCACGATGTCGATCGTCGCCTGCGGCACGACCTCGCGCCCGAAGACGTGCTCGTTCATGTAGCGCGCGAGGTCGTAGACCTGATGCTTCCAAAGGTCG
>CAMURM010000184.1 GCA_947097535.1 uncultured Selenomonas sp. | reverse complement strand
CACCGCTACGCCTCCGGTTTGTCTCCTCGATAGATACAACGCATCTGCGCAAATCTGGGTGACTTCATTTTATCAGCGTTTCCCTAGAAGCTAAGCAAAAGAATGGTGATCTCGACTGCAAGCGTAAGTGCTGCAATGAGGAGCGAGAGCTTTTCATAGAGCGTCACGCACATCACCTCCCCCGTACGGAGGAGAACCGACTATCGCCAGTCACTATCGTGATTATAGCACGTCAATTTGCGTATCACAATGAGGAAGGCGCCGTCTTGTCGACGGCGCCTTCCTCATTTTCGCCACGCGGCGACGAGTTCTCTGGCTGCCTGCTCGGCATCCGGTGCCGCGGCGACGGCGGAAATCACGAAGAAGCCGGCGGCGCCTGTCGCCTTGATGGCGGGCAGGTCGGCGGCCTTGACACCGCCGCCGACGATTACGGGCACAGGGCTCGCCTCGGCGAAGGCGGCGATCTCCGCTAGGCTGCGTGCGACGAAGCTGCCGTCCGCCTCCAGTCCGGCATCGGGCTTCGAGGCTGTGCGGTGCAGCGGTCCTGTGCCGATGTAGTCGGCAGCCGCCAGATCCGCGGGCGCGAGCTGCGGCAAATCTGCCGGATGCGCCGATAAGCCGACGATCGCGCCTTCCCCGAGGAAGCGGCGGCAAAGATGCGCGGGCACATCCTGCTGCCCCACATGGACGCCCGCGACGGCGATGCCGAGAGAGCGCGCCGCGAGAGCCACATCGAGCCGATCATCGACGAGAAGCGGCACGCGCGCCGCCGCCCCCGCCGCTTCAATCGCCTGTGCCGCCTCTCCGAGCAGCGCCAGCTGCTCGCGCGCGGGCGCCTCTTTGGCGCGCAGCTGCACCGCCGTGAAGCCGGCGCGCACCGCCGCCCCGACGATATCGCCGACGCGGCGCCCACGCGTATCACGAGGTCCGATGACGAGATACGCCGCGACAGACAGCGAGCGCCGAGCCGCCTCATCCGTAAAAACGCTCATAAAAACGCCTCCAATCCCCTTCATACGCAAGCAAAAGATACACTGCCTCTGCTGAACCGGCAAGCAAGCACCGCCTCAGCGCCGCTTCTCCCGCCACTCAATGAACATGTGCCGCAGCGCCATGACGGGCGCGTGAAGCAGCATGCGCGGGCCGCTGTAGCGCATCGCCTCGCGGATTTTCTCGCGCATCGCCGGTGCGTAGCAGTGCGTCTTGCACGCGCTGCAGAAGGATTTCGTCTCCATGTGCGGACACCGCTCGACGCGCGCGCAGGCATAGACGAAGAGCTTTTCGCACTCCGCACAAAGCCCCTTGCCCTTTTCATGGTGCGCGCGGCAGTAAATCTCCAACATCTTCCTGACCGTCGCCATTTCATGCTCGCGCTTTTCTTCTGCTGTCATACGACGCTCGCAACTCCTTTCTTCGCACTGAATTGCACGGACAGGTCGGCGGCCTCGCCGCGCAGTTCATACGCTATTTGCGACCATTATAACAAAGCCCGTTATGAGAAACAATCCTTTTGCCCCTTGACTTCATGCAGGTATGAAATGATAAAATATACGTCACAAAAGCCATATGGCAAACAGAAAGCGGTGACGATCATAGAAAGACGTGAATTCATCCTCGGCGCGCTTGCCGCCGCCGGCCTCGTAGCGGGCGGTGCGAGCTGGTTCGTCCATCGCCCGCAGTTCGGGCGGCTACCCGAGGGCACGCGGCGCGAGCGCATCCTCGCCTCGCCGAATTATTACGACGGCAAGTTCCAATGCCTCGATCCGCTGGAGGACATCATGGAGGAGAGCGAGGACGGCGAGAGCCGCCTGTCGGCGACGTGGAAATTCCTCTTCGGCGACAAGAAGGGGCTTGAGCCCGAGCAGCCCATGCTCTCGAAAAAGACGGATCTCAAGAGCCTCGCTGCGGACGAAGACGCAATCGTCTGGCTCGGGCACTCGACCTTCTTCCTGCGGCTCGCAGGGAAAAGCATCCTCATCGACCCTGTATTGAGCGATTACGCGTCGCCGCTCTTCTTCATCAACAAGGCGTTTCGCGGCAGCAACATCTACACGGCGGAGGACTTCCCCGCGATCGACGTGCTCTTGCTGACGCACGATCACTGGGATCACCTCGACTATCCGAGCGTCATGGCGCTCAAGGAGAAGATCACGGACGTCGTCTGCCCCCTGGGCGTCGGCGAATACTTCGAGCAATGGGGCTTCGACCTCGTGCATCTTCACGAGGAGGATTGGTTCACGGAGGTCAGGCTCGCCGCGGATCTCAGCGTCCACGTCCTGCCCTCGCAACACTTTTCGGGACGCTTCCTGAAGCAGAATCAGACGCAGTGGGCGGGCTTCGCCCTCGTGACGCCCGAGCGCAAGGTATTTTTGAGCGGCGACGGCGGCTACGGCTCCCACTTCAAGAAGATCGGCGAGATGTTCGGCGGCTTCGACATCGCCGTCATGGAGAACGGGCAGTACAACAAGCAGTGGCATCGCATCCACATGCTGCCCGAGGAGACGGCACAGGCGTCGGAGGACGTGCAGGCGCGCGCCGTACTGCCCGCCCACAGCGGCAAGTTCGCGCTCGCGCGCCACACGTGGGACGCGCCGTACCGCGACCTCAGCGCCCTGAGCGAGGGCAGGAGCTACACGCTCCTCACGCCCGAGATCGGCGAGGCGCTCTACATCGGCAGGGAGCAGTCGTTCTCCCGCTGGTGGGAAAATATGAGCTGAAGGGGGCGAAAGAAATGGCAAAAAGGGCGGCAAAAAGAAGCGCACGCGGCGCAGGTGCGCTTCTTTTTGCCGCCCTTTTCGTCGTCCTCGCGCTCCTTACAGCGGGCTGCGGCGAGGAGAAGGGCTTCATCGACTTTTCGCGGCGTGCAGCGGCGCCTGCTGCACCTGCGGGAGAACAGCCGCTCGTCATCGCCTTTGCGCCCGTCATGAGCCCCGAGGCGACGCGCCAGCCCTATGAGCGCATGGTTGCCTACATCGCCGAGAAGCTCGGCCGTCCCGTCACGATGGTGCAGAAGCGCGGCGCGGCGGAGCTCGATCAGCTCGTCGCGGCGGGAGAAGCCGACGTCGCCTTCCTCTCGACGGGCGCCTACACAGCATACCGCGGGCAGGAGCCCATCGAGCTTCTCGCCATGGTGGAGACGAAGGGCACGATCCTCTACCGCACCTTCTACACCTACCACCACGACAAGTCCATCTGGGCGGTCGCGAACCACCTCGCGGACGGCGCGAGCATCGACAACCAGATTTACGAGCACATGCTGCAGACGAATCCGCAGCTTGCCGAGAAGGTGCGGATCATTGACGAGCTCGCCGTCGCGCCGACGGGTCCTGTCGTCGTGCGCCAAAATCTCGCTGCCGCGGAAAAGGAGCAGCTTCGCCGCATCTTCTACGAGATGGCGGACGATGAGGCAATGCGCCCCATGCTGCAGTCGGCGGTCATCGACCGCTTCGTGCCGCCCGAGGGCGCGCTCTACGAGCCGCTCAAACAGAAGTAACTCGCGCACGAGCCCTTTCGGGAGAATGACATGGAAAAGCAAAGCCTGACCGTGCGCTTCAACATCCTCCTCGTCGGCAGCGTGCTCCTCTGTGGCCTTTTGCTCGGCGCCTTCTTTCTCGTGACGCTGCGCGCGACGTTGATCGAGGGGCTCAATCGCTCGGGCCGTGAGATCGCCTCGGCGCTCGGCGCCGTCATCGCCAGCGACATCCTTCTGGACGACCGCTTCACGATCTCCGACCAGCTGGAACGCACGCTCGAAAAGAACCCCGAGGTGCGCTACATCCTCGTGACGTACCCCGACGGGCGCATCCTCGCGAGCACCTTCCCCGACGGCCTGCCCGAGGGGCTGCTGCCGCTTCGCGAAAAGACCGATACGGAGCCGCATATCTACCGCAGCACGGAGGGGCCGATCCGCGAGATCCTCTACCCCATCGACGACGGCATCACGGGCTACCTGCGCATCGGCCTCACGGAGCGCGAGGCTCGCCTCGACCGCCACCTCGGGCTCGTGAGCATGAAAGAGCGCGCCGAACTCCTCGACGGCAGCTTCACCGTCGAGAGCGCGCCGGGCGCGGGCACGCGTCTTTTCCTACACCTGCCGCGCAAGAAAGAGTCCGGCGGTCCCACCTCCTGAGGAAGACATACCGCCGGTCATCTCCGCCAAGAATAGAAAGGGTCTGTCGCATGAAACGTATTTCGCTTCATGCGACAGACCCTTTTCGCAATCTCAAGGAAACGCTGATAAAATGAAGTCGCCCAGATTTGCGCAGATGCGCTGGTTCTATCGAGGATTTGTCGACGACGAGAGGACAGTGCAGATGCGTGAAGATGGGTGGCTG
>CAMURM010000183.1 GCA_947097535.1 uncultured Selenomonas sp. | reverse complement strand
GTTCTGGTTGTCCTGATCGAGCGAACGGATCTGGACGCGCATACGCTCAGAGATGGCATAGCCGGAAGCATCATCGCCGGCGCTGTTGATCTTCATGCCCGAGGAGACCTTCTGAAGGCTCTTCGCGAGTGCCGACTGGTTCTTGTTCAGGATGTTGAGCGTGTTGACCGCCGACATGTTGTTCTTAACTACCATTGCCATGTGTAAATTCCTCCCTGGTGTGGTTCCGGATATTCCGGAAGTTTGAATGTATGTGCGGACATCCGTGCCCGCTGTATAATAGGCAAGTGACGCGTCTATCCTGTGTGGCTGCTAGCTAGCCATCCATGGCAGCCGCCCCGCTTGCTTATTATCGCCTTACATAAAGTATATCGTCGCAATGAAGACATACTTAAGTATCTGACTGGAAATATTTTACTTTTTTTTCATCTCTTTGTCAAGGGCGGTACGCCTCTTTTTTTAGAAAAGAATTAGTACCGCCGATTGAGATTTCCGCCCAAGGGACTTGCCCCTGTGAGATCGTAGCTGTGGACGGCTGCGTTCTGACGGCGCGAACGGTTCAGCCATGCGCGCGCCTTGTACTGAATCTGCATCTCGAGCGGACGAACCTCCGCATCATATGCTGCCCATTCCGCACCCGTGCGGTAGGGATCCGACGGGAGCTCCTTGAGCAGATCGACAACGTGCTCGCGCTGCTCGACGAGTTCAATAAAGGTATCAATCTCGTCTTCATCCACGAATTTCAGAAGTTCATGCGTGAGCATACGGTACTTCTCCCAGAGGGAGCGCGCCGTCTCATAGGATTCATCCGGCATAGACGCCGCTCCCTTCCATGCCCTGTGCACCTTTCTCCTCACGCGCCTTCTTCATCGCCTGCGCCCATGCATCGCGAAGCTCGGTCATGATGTCCGTCGCCTCCGCAATGATCTCAGGGTCGCTCTTCATATTGCCCTCAACGAGGCGATCATAGGCGTAATTGTAGAGTGGCAGAAGCTGATGGGAGATCTCATAGTCCATGTTGAGCGTAACGCGGAACTCGGAGATGATATTCTGCGCTTTTTGGAGCGACGTATTTGCGCTCTCGTAGTTCTTCTCCACAAGAGCCTCGACGCCCTCCTTGATGAACTTGAGGCAGCCGTTGTAGAGCATGAGGGTCAGCGCCTCAGGTGTCGCCGTCATCACCTGCTGCTTCTTATATGCCTCCGCAGCACTATTTACCATATGGGAAGCCCCCTTGCATCACTGCGCATTAAAGAAGTTGAACTGTGTCGAGAGACGGGAGATCGCAACCTCCATCGCATTGTACTTCTCGTAGAGCTTGCTTTCAAAGGAAGACATGAGGCGCTTGAAGTCGCTCATCTGCTTCTCGTAGTTCTGGATGAGCTTGCCCAGCTCGCTGAGATCCGTCTTATCCGCCGCAACGCCGGAGTGACGCTCCATCTCCTTCATGCGTCCACTCATCTTGTTGTAGATACGCGAGGCCACGCCGTTGTTGCCGAAGTCGTTGTTCTCATCATCGTAGGAGATGAGGCGGTTCACAGCATCCGGCTCAGCGGCAATCGCCGCCTTGAGCTTCGTCTCATCGAGCTGCAGATGCCCCGTCTGGTTCTTCGCCGTAATACCGATCGACGAGAGTGTGCTGTAGCGCCCAGGCACGGACTCCACGCGGTTGATGACCGCATCGCGCAGATCACCGATAATGGAGCGCAGATAGCTGTCGCGATAGAGGAGCCCCTCCTTCGCCTTTGCATTCCACTTCTCAACCTGATCCTTCGTCATGCCGTCTTCCTGCGACTTCGTGAGCACACCGTAGTCCTTGTGTCCCTTGTCACCATACTGTTTGACGAGGTCATCGAGCAGGGCGTTGTACTCCTCAACGAATTTCTTGACGTTCTCGACGAGCTTGTCCTGATCCTGCGCGACATTGATTGTCGCGGCGCCCGTCGTCTGCTTCTTAAATGTATAGGTGACGCCGTTGACCGTCAGATTGTTCTCCTGCAGATTATTGTACGTGCGCCCGTCGATCTTGACATTCGCATTCGTGCCCGCCACCTCGATGGAGCTCCTCGAACCGCTCGTTGTAAACGCCACAGGCGCACTGATCGCACCGTTGCTGACAGAGCCGAGCTTCAGATTGCTCAGAAGGGTCGTCGTATAGCCCGCCGAGCTCGACGTCGTATCCACCGAGAGATTGATCTTGTTCGAATCGCCCGTCTTCGTGTTGAAGAGGGAGAAGCCGTCGGACACGGAGTCGTAGCCCGCACGGATATCCAGTGCAGTCTTCTTGCCGCTCGAATCCGTATAGCGCGCATTGTTGATGCGGTTTGCGAGGTCATTCAGTGTGAGGTTCTTCGTAAAGACTTCCTCTGCGGTGAACGTCACCTCTGCCGAGCCCGTTCCGTTCGAGACCTTAAATTTAAGCGCCGTGTCCCCCGGTGCCATGCCCGCCGGCATTGTACCGCCTGCAAACGCAACGTCTTTGAGCATAACACTCGAAGGCGCTCCGGTATTGGCACGGTCCACATGCTGCCCCGTCGCCGTCATAAAATAGGCGTTCGACGCCGCCTGCGTGACCTCGACCGTATGAGACATAACGCCTGCACTCGCATTTGCCGTTGCCGTGACAGAATCCGCAAGTGAACTCGTCGTCGTCATCGGTTTCGTCGAGGAACTCAGGCGATAGTCCGACATGCGGCTGCGGAACGTATTGACCTTGTCATAGACGTTCGCATAGGCCTCCTTGCGCCACTCCGTTTCGACTTCCTTCTTATAAATGCGATCGTATTTCTTCTGCTGCGAGATCATTCCGACCTTGACCAGCGACTCAACGTCGAGTCCCGAGCCGGAGAGCCCGTAGATACCTCTTGCTCCTGCCATAATATCCTCCTTCAACCCCGCCTATGCCGTCTTGTCCAAGAAGGCGCCGATCCAGTCGTGCACCTTTATCATATGCTCTACCATCGCCTCGGGTGGAACCTCACGCAGAACCTCGCCCGTTTTCTTGTCGAGCATGCGCACGGACATGAAGTTCACCTCTTTGTGATACTGGAACTGCAGGTCAACATTGATGTTGCGCATGATTTCATTGAGCTGTTCTGTGATATATGCCGTCTGCTCCTCAGAGAGAGGCGCGTGCTGCTCCTTCTGCTCCGCAGCCGCCTCATCCTGAGCCTTTGCATCCTCTGCGGCAAGCGTATCGACGGGCTGCGCCTGACTTACCTCCTTCGCAGGCGCTTCGGACGCATTTGCAGAGGGCGTATCCGCCCCCTTCATACCGCTGACGGCAACCGCCGCCAGCATGACATCCTGAACATTCTTTACGGTCATAAGGCACCCCTCCGTGTGTCATAGGGAACGCATCCGGCGTTCCCACTCTGTTCTTCCTTGAGCTATAATAATTAGTTCTTGGGCAACGCACTGAGATCAAAGTTTGCAGGCGCTGCCGCAGCCTTTTGATTCTCTTCCTGAATCGCCCGGTATATCTCACCGCGATAGATCTTGACGCTGCGCGGCGCATCAATCGCAATGCGCACGTTGTCGCCTTGCACCTCCACGATGTTGACGACGACATTGTCGCCGATCATGATCTGCTGTCTGGGTTTGCGTGTGAGTACGAGCATTACTGAGCCTCCTTCTCAGAGGGAAAGAGACGGTGCTTCGTTGTGTAGGGACTCCGGTCGAGCACGATCTGCTTCGCCTGACGTGTCGCCGCATTGATGACGATGGGAGCCATGAGGTTCGCCGTCAGATCACGGATCTCCTTGCCCGCAAGTGTGAGGATCGCATAGATCAGCACCTCCTCGGGCGAGGTCAGACCGAGCTCCGCTTCGACCTCATCATCGATCGTGAACTCATAGTCCGGGAAAAATGCGAGCGGCATCGTCATAAGGAAGGCAAGTTCCGGCGTCTTTACAGACTGCAAAAAGACATACGGACTGTCCTCCTCATAGGGGATGATGATGAACTCCCGCTCCTCCTCGAAGGCGGGAATACCCGCTGCAAAATGGATGATGGACTCTTCTGCCGCCTCAATCTCGCCGAAGCGACTCGTCATAATCTTCTTCATCAATGACTCCTGTCATGCATAGATATCGTATTTGCCCTCGCTGACCCACCTGTGTATATCGCCTTTTTGCTGCAGATAGGTCTCGATGCTGCCGCGGTTGAATTGGACGCGCGCCTGCCCCTCTGTGTTCCAATGGGGCGTTGTCCGCCCGATGGTCGGCTCACCGACCGCCTGCCCCACATCGAAGTGGATCTCAGGGTCGGGAATCGCCGCCGCCACGAGCTGCCGCTGCCGTGTCACGCGATTCTCCATATCGCGCTTTGCAAACTCAATAC
>CAMURM010000182.1 GCA_947097535.1 uncultured Selenomonas sp. | reverse complement strand
ACATCATCGTCATCCTCAACGACAACGGCATGTCCATCGCGCCGAACGTCGGCGCCATGTCGGAGTATCTGTCACTCGTCCGCGTCGCGCCCGGCTACCACCGCGCTAAGCAGGACATCAAGAACTTCCTCAGGAGCATCCCGCATATCGGCGAGCGCGTCTACCGCACGGCGGAGCACATCAAGGACGGCGTGCGCTCGGCGCTCGTGCCCGGCGGCCTCTTCACGGACATGGGCTTCCGCTACATCGGCCCTCTCGACGGACACAACATCGCGCTCCTGCTCGACGTCTTCGAGCAGGCGAAGCAGCTCAAGGGTCCTCTGCTCATCCACGTCGAGACGTGCAAGGGCAAGGGCTATGTGCCGGCGGAAAAAGCGCCCGACAAGTTTCACGGCATCGGCAAGTTTGACGTTGCCGACGGCACGGCGCTCAAGAAGGCGGGCGCGAAGCCGACGTATACGAGCGTCTTCGGCAGGGCGCTCATCGAAGCGGCGGCGAAGGACGCGGACGTCGTCGCCATCACGGCGGCGATGCCCGACGGCACGGGACTGCGCGCCTTCGGCGAGAAATACCCCGCGCGCTTCTTCGACGTGGGCATCGCCGAGCAGCACGCCGTGACCTTTGCCGCAGGCCTCGCGGCGGCGGGCAGGAAGCCCGTACTCGCGCTCTACTCGACGTTTGCCCAGCGCGCTTACGACCAGATCGTGCACGACGTCTGTCTGCAGAATTTGCACGTCGTCTTCGCGCTCGACCGCGCGGGCTTCGTCGGCGAGGACGGCGCGACGCACCACGGCGTCTTCGACTATTCGTATCTGCGCCACCTGCCGAACATGAAGATCCTCGCGCCCAAGGACGAGAATGAGCTCGGGCGCATGCTCGCTACGGCGCTCGCCATGGAAGGCCCCGTGGCGCTGCGCTACCCGCGCGGCGAAGGGCTCGGCGTGACGCTCGAGGAGCCGTTCGAGTCGCTGGACAGCTTCGCTGCCGAGGTCTTGCAGGCGGAGGGCGAGATTGCGCTCTTAGCTGTCGGCAGCATGGTTGACGCCGCACGCAGGACGGCGGCTCTCTTGAAAGAGCGCGGGCTTGCCGCCGCCGTCGTCAATATGCGTGCCGTGAAGCCGCTGGACGAGGCGCTCCTTCAGCGCATGGCGCGCGAGAAGAAACTGCTCGTGACGATGGAGGAGAACGTGCTCGCGGGCGGCTTCGGCTCCGCCGTGCTCGAAGCGCTCTCGGATGCGGGCATTTCCGTGCCTGTCCTGCGCTTCGGCATCGGCGACGCCTTCGTCGAGCAGGGCAAGCCGCAGGAGCTTCTGGAAATCGCGGGGCTTCTGCCCGAGCAGATGGCAGAGCGCATCGTGGCGGCATGGAAGGGAGCAGGGCGCGATGGCGAAGGAGCGGCTTGACGTCCTGCTCGTCGAGCGCGGCCTCGCCGCAAGCCGCGAGCGGGCGCGCACGCTGATCATGGCGGGCAGGGTGCTCGTCGGCGGTCAGAAGGTGGAAAAGGCGGGCACTGCCGTAAAGAAGGAGTCGGAGATCCGCCTCCTCGGCGAGGATCTGCCCTATGTGAGCCGCGGCGGGCTGAAGCTCGAAAAGGCGATCAAAGCCTTTTCACTCTCACTTGCGGGCAAGACGATGGCGGACGTCGGCGCCTCGACGGGCGGCTTCACGGACTGTGCGCTGCAAAACGGCGCGGCGAAGGTCTACGCCATCGACGTGGGCTACGGCCAGCTCGCATGGAAGCTGCGCACGGACGCGCGCGTCGAGAACAGGGAACGCACGAACATCCGCCACGTCACGCCCGAGATGCTCGGCGAGTTCGTGGACTTCGCGTCCATCGACGTCGCCTTCATATCGCTTGCGAAGGTGCTGCCCGCCGTACGCGCCCTCCTGCAGCCCGCAGGCGAAGTCGCGGCGCTCATCAAGCCGCAGTTCGAGGCGGGGCGCGAGAATGTCGGCAAGAAGGGCGTCGTGCGCGCAGCGGGCGTGCATGAAAATGTGATCCGTGCGGTCTTTCGCGCCGCGCAGGACGCGGGCTTTTGCGTCAAGGCGCTCTCCTATTCCCCTGTCAAGGGGCCGGAGGGCAACATCGAGTACCTCATGCACCTTGCGTGTGCGAGCGCGGCAAGCCCCGCCTCCTCGGAGGTTTCGGAGGAAGAGATCCTTGCCGTCGTTGCAGAAGCGCATAAGGAATTGGACAAGTAGGCAGGGATCAGATGTTTACCATAGCAGTTTTTCCCAATGTGACGAAGGCGAATATCCGGGCGATCCTCGATCGCGTGCTCGCTTTTTTTGCGGACAAGGACGTCTGCGTAATGCTTCCTGCCAGGGAGGCGGCTATCTTAGGGCACGAGGAGTACGGCGTCCGCAACATCAATCAGTGCCCCATGGACATGGCGCTGAGCATCGGCGGTGACGGCACGCTCCTGAACGCCTGCCGCCGCGTCTACGAGCAGGCGGTTCCCGTCTGCGGCATCAACTTCGGCACGGTCGGCTTCCTCATCGACATCGAGCTCGATGAAATCGAGACGAAGCTGCAGAAGATCCTCGACAAAGAGTACCGTATCGAAGAAAGGCTCATGCTCTCGGGCTACGTCGTCCACGACGGCAGGAAGAGCTACAAGGGCAGCGCCGTCAACGACATCGTCGTCACGAAGGGCGGCATGGCGCGCATGCTGCGCTTCGGCCTTACCATCAACGATACGTGCATCGCGAATTACAAGGCGGACGGCCTCATCGTTTCGACGGCGACGGGCTCGACGGCGTATTCACTCTCGGCGGGCGGCCCCATCGTGAATCCGCTCGTCAAGGCGCTCGTCCTGACGCCGATCTGCCCGCACACCTTCGACATCCGCTCGATGGTCATTTCGGAGGACGACACGATCCGCGTGCGCATCGAGGCGGGGCACCCCGACATCTTCATCACGTTCGACGGGCAGAAGTCGTACCAGCTCGCCGACGAGGACGAGGTGATCGTGAAGCGCGCGAAGAACCCCGCGCGCATCGTGAAATTCGGCGACAAGGACTACTATCGGATAATGCGGGACAAGCTCTGGGGCAATCCCTGAAAGAACGGAGTGCGGCTGCGCCGGCAGAAGGAGGGCAAGTCATGAAGATCAAGCGCCACTCGGTCATTCGCGACATCATCGAAAATTCGCTGGTGGAGACGCAGGAGGATCTGGCGGCGGCACTGCGCGCGCGCCACATCGACGTGACGCAGGCGACCGTGTCGCGCGACATCAAGACGCTGATGCTCGTCAAGGTGCCGGCGGGCAACGGGCGCTATCGCTATGCCCTTCCCAGGGAAAAGGGCGCGCTTCTGTCGAAGGAGCGCATGGCGCGGCTCTTCTACGATTCCGTCGTCTCGCTCGACTACAGCGAGAACATCGTCGTCGTCAAGACGCTGCCCGGCGCCGCCAACGCCGTCGCCTCCATCCTCGACCGCATGTCGTGGCAGGAGATCGTCGGCACGGTTGCGGGCGACGACAGCATACTCGTCGTCGTCAAGCCGAAGGAGGCGGCGCCCGAAGTCGTGCGGCGCATGGAAAATTTCTTCGCAGAGTGAGAGGGACATCATGTTACGGACATTGACGGTTTGGAATTTTGCTCTGTTGGAGCATGTAAGGATCGAATTTGGCGCGGGGCTCAACATCCTCACGGGTGAGACGGGCGCGGGCAAGTCCATCCTCATCGACGCGCTGGGCGCGGTGCTCGGCAGCCGCCTGTCGGCGAGCGCGATACGAAGCGGCTGCGAGTGGCTGCGCGTCGAGGCGGTGTTCGACATCGAGGAGCAGGCTTCTCTGCAGGCTCTTTTGGAGGAGCAGGCGATCCCGACGGAGGATGCGGAGCTCATCATCACGCGCCAGGTCTCGCACAAGGGCAAGAACTCCGTGCTTTTGAACGGCTGTCGCGTGACGCTCGCGCTCTTGAAGGAGATCGGCGCGCACCTCGTCGACATCCACGGGCAGCACGACAACCTCGCGCTCCTGCGTCCCGAAAACCAGCTCGTGCTCCTCGACAGCTCGGACGCGCCGATCGAGAAGCAGCGCCGCCTCTACCAGAAGAGCTTCGCCGCGTGGAACGACGCCAGGAAGCGCCTCAAGGCGAAGGAAGAGGAGGCGCAGAACACGACGGAGCGCCTCGACCTGCTGCATTGGCAGGAAAAGGAGATCGAAGAGGCGGACCTCAAGGAGGGCGAAGATGAGCGCCTCGAGGCGGAGATTCGCAAGCTCTCGAATGCCGAGAAGATCTCGGGCTTCGTCGAGGAATCCTACGCGCTTCTGAACGGCGAGGCGGGCAGCAAGGCGCTGAACGTCCTCGCGGCGCTGAGCAAGGTCAAGAAGAACCTCGAATC
>CAMURM010000181.1 GCA_947097535.1 uncultured Selenomonas sp. | reverse complement strand
CAGGGAGATACAGCCGAAGCAGTTCGCATTGCAGACGGGTGAGGTCGGTATGCCCGCCTCCCAGCGGCGATAGAAGAGATTCTGCGCCGTGCAGCAGTGCCATTGCAGCGAGCAGCCCGCCACCTGTTCGACGATGCGGTTGCCCGGCAGATCCTTCTCGACGCGGCGCACGAGTTTCTTGAGCTCTCGCGTGTTGTAGTATACGGGATCCCACTTCGTATTCTCATCCGTATAGAGAGCCGCCGCATAGAGATCGTCCTTGTAGAGCACGACCGCTGTGTAGCCGTAGAGAGCGAGCCTTCCGGCCCCCTCCTCGCGCTGAAAGGCTGGCAGGAGAAGCCTCGTATAGCCTGCTGGCAGAATAGCGGCGACGGCGCGTCCCGCCAGAGGCAGCATCTCGCCCGCCGCCGTCATTCCCATCGCCGCGCGATTGGGCAGGAACATCAAGTCCGCCGACTCGGGCAGAGGAATGAGGTCGGCAGGCGCAAGCGGCAAGAGCGTATTGCCCGAGCGCCCCAGTCCCGCGATGCCCGGCGCATCGAAGATCGCCCCGTCTTCATCGGCGTAAAGCGCACATATCTCAGCCTTCATGCTTCACCCTCCCGCACGCTCTCCGCCGGCAGTGCTTGCGCTGCAGCATCGCCCGACTCTCGCGCTGCGCTCTCGGGCGCCACTTTCTTCGCAGCCTTTTTCTTGCGCGGATTGTAGCGGTTCATCGCCATGTCGATGCCGTCGGTCACGATGCACTCGACAGCAGGCAAGAGGTACGAGATGGCTTCTCGAATCTTCGGTACATCCTCTGCTGAAAAGGGCGCGAGCACATGATGAATGACCGTCCAGCCGGGCAGGGGGCGCCCGATGCCGAGGCGCACGCGCGAGAAGTCCTCCGAGCCGATGTGCGCGAGAAGCGACTTGATGCCGTTGTGGCCGCCCGCGCTTCCCTTGCGCCGCAGGCGGATCGTGCCTGCGGCGATGTCCATGTCATCGTGCGCGACGATCAAGTCCTCAGGCGCCAGCTTGTACCAGTCAAGCAGCGGGCCGACCGCGCGCCCGCTCTCATTCATATAGGTCAGGGGCTTGACGAGCAATACCTTTTCAGCCCCGATGCGCCCCTCGGCGACGAGTGCATTGAACTTCTCGCGCCAGGCGTCTGCACTGAGCTTTTCCGCCAGCGCGTCGACGAGCATAAAGCCCACATTATGCTTCGTATGCGCATACTCCGCCCCGGGATTTCCAAGGCCGGCAATGATCTTCATCGTATTCCTCCGAACTCTTCACCTTGCGACGGCTTCAGGAACGAATCTTACTTAAACTCGACAAACTCGTTGAGTCTGGCGCCGCCCTTGATCATCGGCTCGACGAAACTCCTGGCGATCTTCAGCACGATGACGCGCGGCTCGTCGGCCTGCGTGGCGCGTCCGAAGGCGCGGATGAACTGCTCCTGCGTCGTGACGGCTTCGGCTTCGATGCCGAAACTCTTCGCGTAGGCGACGAAATCCATCGGATGATCGAGCTCGCAGGCGATGTAGCGCTCCTTATACATGACCTTCTGCAGCTGGCGAATCATGCCGAGGCCGGCGTTGTCCATGACGAGCGAGATCACGGGCAGCTTGAGCCGCGCGATCGTGTAGAGCTCGTTGCCCGTCATGCGCATGCCGCCGTCGCCCGCGATGTGGATGACGCGGCGGCTCTTGCCGTAGGCGACCTGCGCACCCATGGCGGCGGGCAGACCGAAGCCCATCGTACCGAGGCCGCCCGAAGTCAGCCACGAGCGCGGCTCTTCGACGCGCAGGTGGAGCGCCGCCCACATCTGATGCTGGCCGACGTCCGTCGCGAACGAGTAGGGCTTGCCCGCCGTCGCGAGCGCGACGTGATGCAGCGCCCACGGCACCGTCAGCGTATCGACCTCGTAATCGTAGGCGTACTGCCCGCGCCAGCGGCGGATGTTCTTGAGCCATTCCTCGGTACAGGAGAGCGGCTCGGGCTTCATCAAGAGGCGCAGGATCGTCTTCATATCGCCCGCGAGGCCGATGGAGCTTGCGATGTTCTTGTCGATTTCCGCCGGATCGATGTCGATGTGGATGAATTTCGTGCCCTTCATGTACTTGACGACGTTGCCCGTCTGGCGGTCGCCGAAGCGGCTGCCGACGGCGATGATGACGTCGGACTCGGCGATGGCGTTGTTCGCGACCTTGCGCCCGTGCATGCCGGCGAAGCCGACGCACAGAGGGTGCGAGCGCGGCATGGAGCCGAGTCCCATCAAGGTCTGCACGACGGGGATGCCGTAGCGCTCGGCGAGCGCCGTAAGCTCCTTCGACGCGCCCGCGTAGATGACGCCGCCGCCCGCGATGATGACGGGCTTCCTGGCGCGGCGGATCGCTTCTGCCGCTTCCGCCGCACAGATGAGAAAATCCGCGTCAGGCTTGCCGGGCTTCTTCTCCTCGTAGCTGCGGCTCTCATATTTCACATCGGCAAAAAAGAGGTCGCGCGGAATGTCGACGAGCACGGGGCCCGGCCTGCCGCTGCGCGCGATGTCGAACGCCTCGCGCAGGGTGCTGACAAGCTTTGCCGCATCCTTGACCTTGAAGTTGTGCTTTGTCACGGGCATCGTGATGCCGAGGATGTCCGTCTCCTGAAAGGCATCGCGCCCTAAAAGCCCCGTATCGACCTGCCCCGTGATCGCCACCATGGGGATGGAATCCATGAACGCCGTCGCAATGCCCGTCACGAGATTCGTCGCGCCCGGCCCCGAGGTCGCGAGACAGACGCCGACCTTGCCCGTCGCGCGCGCGTAACCGTCGGCGGCATGCGCCGCGCACTGCTCGTGCGAGGTGACGATCTGGCGGATATTTTCTTCATCGTAGAGCGCATCGTAGAGCGGCAGGTTCATGCCGCCCGGATAGCCGAAGATCGTGTCGACGCCCTGCTCCTTCAGACATTCGACAACTGCTTTCGCGCCTCTCATGCAAAGCCTCTCCTTTCCTGCCCGCGCTTATATATTCGCGAGCACCGCTTCCGCCATCTGCTCGGTGTTCGCCTTCTTGAAACCGTCCTTCCAGAGGTCTGCCGTGCGCCAGCCGTCGGCGAGCGCCGCATCGACGGCCGTTTCAATCGCCTGCGCTGCCTCTTCTTCGGCGAGCGCGTAACGCAGCAGCATCGCCGCCGAGAGGATCGTGCCTACGGGGTTGGCAATGCCCTTGCCCGCGATGTCGGGCGCGGAGCCGTGAATTGGCTCGAAGAGGCTCGTCTTCTCGCCGATGCTCGCCGACGGCATCATGCCGATGGAGCCGCCGACGACGGCCGCCTCATCCGAGAGGATGTCACCGAAAAGGTTGCCCGTGACGATGACGTCGAACTGCGTCGGGCGCACGGCTAGCTGCATGGCACAATTGTCCACATAGAGATGGTTGAGGGCGACGTCCGCGTAGTCCTTCGCCACCTGCGTCACCGTGCGCCGCCAGAGGCGCGAGGTCGCGAGCACGTTCGCCTTGTCGACGCTCGTGACATGGCTGCGGCGCAGCCGTGCCGTCTCAAACGCGAGCCTGGCGATGCGCTCGACCTCGGGCACGGAGTAGTTTTCAAGATCCCAGGCGCGCTCGTGACCATCCTTGATCTCCGACTCGCACTTCTCGCCGAAGTAGATGCCGCCGATGAGCTCGCGCACGATGACGAGGTCAGCGCCCTTGACAAGCTCGGGCTTCAGCGGCGAGTACTCGATGAGCGCGTCGGCGACCTTCACGGGGCGCAAATTCGCGTAGAGACCAAGCCCCTTTCGGAGCCCCAAGATCGCCTTTTCGGGGCGCAGTGCCGGCTCCACCTCGTCCCACTTGTCGCCGCCGACAGCGCCGAAGAGCACGCCGTCCGCCGCCTGCGCTGCAGCGAGCGTTTCCTCGGGCAGCGGCGTGCCGTACTTGTCGTACGCCGTGCCGCCCGCGTCATGCGCCTCGTAAGAGAGCGACAGATGAAATTTTTCCGCCGTCTTCTTCAGCACGGCGACGGCTGCATCCGTGATTTCCCTGCCGATGCCGTCGCCTGCGATCACCACGATCTTCTTTTCCATCAGAGCGCCCCCTTTTCCTTGATGTAATTGATGAGACCGCCCGCTTCGGCAATCTCCTGCACGAAGCCCGGCAGAGGATGCGCTTGAAAGACGTCGCCCGTCGTGAGATTCTCGATTTTGCCCGTCTCCGTATCGACGCGCAGCTCGTCGCCCGCACTGATCTTTTCCACGTCCGCACCGATCTCCAAAAGCGGCAGACCGATGTTGATGCCGTTGCGGTAGAAGATGCGCGCGAAATCCGCCGCGATGATCACGGGGATGCCCGATGCCTTGATGGCGACGGGCGCGTGCTCGCGCGACGAGCCGCAGCCGAAGTTCTTGCC
>CAMURM010000180.1 GCA_947097535.1 uncultured Selenomonas sp. | reverse complement strand
TGTGCGTGTGGTTTATACACGCTCGTACTCCATGATTTTCGGGTCGTTCTCGTCAAGTGCCTTCACGGACGGAAGCATGCCGTTTTTCACCATCTTGTAGAACAAATACCCCCTGACCGACGAGGTATCGCACATAGCTTTCAAACTTCTGCATATCCTCGGAGATCTCCAACAGCTCCATATTGGAACCAAAGATACGCTCTTCGAGGATTTTCTGCGAAGGAAGCAGCGGCTCGACGATCCTCTCTTTCTCATCGTTCGCTTTCTCCCATGGCTTTTCGTATGCAGCAATCGTGCGCATATAGAACATCAGGAACATCTGCCTGCTCTTTAGCCGCTTGCTGCCCTCGTCTCCCGCTTCCTGCGCGTAAACGATTTCCGCTATAAAGGGAATACCGTCATCGAAGATTCCTGCCGCATACTGGCCTTTCAGATTTACCAACGCTTCGATGCTGCAGCCTACGGTCAGGAGACTGCGGGTCAGGTCAGTAAATTTGTCGTTACCCACCGAGGCTACTTCATCGGCATGGCTCTCGATCTTCGACAGAATCTTCTTTTCCAGATCCTGCTCCGATGTATCCGCCCAGAGATCCAACTCCGGCGTCTGTGGCTCCCGCCGCACACCTTGCATCTCATCGAGCACATGCAGAGACAAACCTTTCTTTTCCAAGATCTCGCGGAAAACAGCGCTGTGCTCGCCGGCGGCAAACACGACGGTCTCGAAATATCCGGCATAGTGCTTCAAGAGTGCTGCATACGCCTCAGCAACGACATCCGGCGGGTTATGACGATAATCGCAGCCGAAAGCGGGCAATACAAGAATATCTGTCTCTTTCCTGTCGCTTCCGTATTCACTCCACATTTCTCTGTCCACAGCCACTTCAAAAATGTTTCTGCCACGCAGAAAATGCAGGGAATACAACACTTCCCGGATCAGGGAAGGATTAGCACCGTGCCTCAAGCAGTCGCCGTCGAGCACTGGCGGTGCGAAAGTGATGACATCGACTTTTCTCCACGCATTTTCCGGAAGAAGGCAGGGAACTCCGTCGCGGATTTCTTTGAAGATCGTGATGTTCCTCGAACAAATCCAGTCATTTGCACCATCGGGAGCCGCAGTGCGCACATTGATTGAACCCGAGCCGAGATGCTTCATGTAAAATTTCTTCCAGATCGTTTCAGTCGTCAGCGTCGGATAAAGATTCGAGCAAAGGCAGAACGACTCTTCCTCGCCTTCGGCTCCGATACACACATTGCCGCCGGGGTGTGTCGCCGAGCCGGGATTCAGTGCCACGATCCGCTTCTGCGGATGGGCGGCAGCCAGCGTGTGCACGACATTCACGAGCGGCTCGCTCTCTACGGCGATTCGTCCCTGACGCTCACCGCGCATCCCATAGCTCCACCGCTCCAGAAAAATGCCTCGGGCGTCATCACCGTACTCCGCCCGGACGCCCGACAGACGCTCATCTTCCATGGAGCGGCGCTGCGTATCCACGAAGGCATCCCTGCGTTTTTGCAGTTTCAAACGGGCAACCGGATCCCAATTCAAGTCCCTGTCCAAAAACTCATCCATCATCCGAAACATCTCCTCTCATCGTCGGATAACTGCAGGCGGCAACTTTCGGGAGAAGCTGCTCTATCTCGCCTCAGTCTTGGCAAAAACCATACCGGACTTGAAGATGGCACAAGTGCCTTTTTTCAAGCGTACGCCCTTTCGGGATGGCTTATAGCCCAGCGCTTTGAGCGCAGCGGCGTTCATGCGCCCGATGGCTTGCCTGACTTGCCAATCCGTCAGAACCATGTCGCATGCATCCATGTGCACGAAATAGTACTCCTCGACGGCAGGTCCGCTTGCCAGGATCGCCGGCTTGCCTTTGTCGGACATCTCGGCCATCTTGCGCATCATCTCCTCCGTGCAGATGATGTTCTCGTAAATGTACCGTGCGGTCTTGCTGTGGGCGAGGGGAGCTTTGAAAGACGACGATGCGACGAACTCTTCAAAAGACATAGTGTTTGTCATAATAATCTTCCTCCTTTGTAAAGCCATGGATTCTTTTATAAATCCGACGATCAACCTCTTATTTAGATTATACATCATCATAAAAACAATGTCAATAGTTTTGCAAAATTTTCGGTGAATCTTTTCTCAGTCAAAACGATCGCGCTGACAACCCTTTCTCTCCACGGTACGCATCCGCATCCATGCAAGCAACGGGGAATCGAAATCCATCATCCGCCGGTTTATATTGATATACAGTTTATTTTTACTGTCCTTCAGACTCCTGCCATGATTATATCACAAACGGTGGTTGTTTTCTGGATGTTTTCAATCTTGCAAAGCAAAATTAATGATTTATAATGATCTTATGGAAATTGACAAAATAAACCCCGCTGCGAAGCGTGCGGCTTTGCAGCGGGGTTTGTCTTTGCGGGAAATCCGATGTCGGAAAGGCTGCTCCTTGACTATAGAAAGCACGGATAAATTCAGTCCCCTATCTTCACGCATCCGCGCAAATCCGGCAACTTCATCTTATCCGTGCTTCCTATGAAAAACAGCGTATCAGCCGCTTGAGCAGAGACAGCCACCAAAGTTTCTTCTATTTGCCTCGCGCCGATGCCGAAGCAGGAGCGTTTGGCTGTAAGCGTTATTCTGACGCACCCGGTAAGGGCGCATTTTCAGATCGGCGAAACATAGCCGTGAGTTGGTGTCTGTTGGAACTATGGACATCTCGAAGGACGAATGACGATAGAGCGCGATCGATGCTGCGTCTTGGCGTTGGGAGTTTTAGAAGGTCTCCCGCCTCAAGCGTCGCATTGGACGTACACTATCTTGATGTTTTTTTGTGTGGGCTCGTAGTTCATCCACACCTGAACCGAAGTCCCTTCGCTGTCTGTCCCTGCGCAAGCGGCTGCGGCGCGGACGGATTACGCGCCGGAAATGCCGCTCATGGATTATTGCTTCATCATCTCCTCTAGGATAAATCGATTCTCCCCCGCAAGGTCGAATTTCGGCGTGTAGTCCACATGCGCTTGAAGCAGAGCTTCGTCAATTTTGATGGACACTTCATCCGATTTGTGGTGCAGCTCCTTCACCATGGCACGCACCTTGTTGCGATCGTAGTCTATCGTCATGATGCGTTCGATGTCATAGCAATAGAGCGTTTGGTTGCCCTCGTTGTTGAAAACATAGCCGGTTCCGCCGCCCTTTTGCAGTTCGTGCGTGCTTTTGCGGTTAGCAAGTCCCTGGAGCATGACGAGAAATGCCCGGCGGCTCTTGTTTCCGTCTACGGCGGCATCGAGGTTGAAGTTCATGCCCGCCTTAGCCTTGACAATGGCTGCGCCGAGGCGGTCCCTTTCCTCCATCAGTTCTTCCCAAATGACGAGAAGACGTCCTACATCAAAGCCCTCTTCGTCTTTACGGCTCACATCCATGCTTTCGTCCTTTTGTCCCTCTAAAGCCTTGCTGCGAAAGTGTTTTTCAGTGACGGTCATCACGTTGTCCGCGGCGGACAGATAGCGCGTGATATGCGTCATCAACTCGCTGAGCTTATTCTGTGCCTGAAAGGCTTCCTTCAAGTTCATGATTTCACACTCCTTTGAAAAGACAAGGTTTTCTGCAGAAAACCGCTACTCCGTTTGTTGGGTACATTATAATTCAGGATAAAAACAATGTCAATAGTTTTATAAAAATTTTTTGCCGGAACTGCTCACAGTCAAAAGGATCGAGCAGCGATGCCAATATCTCCTGACCGGCAAGGTAGCGCACCATAGCTTTCAACCTCATTATTTTCTGTTTCCCATAGATATGCCGTTCCTTTTTGCAGTATTTCACACCTGTATCATGATTGTACCACAGACGATGACTGTTTTCCGGGTGTTTTCAAGCTTGCAGAATAAAATTAACGGTTTATAATGTCCTTGTGAAAATTGACAAAATGACCCCGCTGCGAAGCGCGCGGCTTTGCAGCGGGGTCTGTCTTTGCAGGAAACCCGAGGTCGGGGAGTCTGCGCCTTTATCCACGAAGGAGTGTTGCCAACGGCAATCTTTGGAAGAACCTGCTCTATTCCACGGCAGTCTTATGAAAGACCGTACCAAACTTGAAGATACTGCATGTACCTTCTTCCAAAGGTACGTTCTCCTTGCAGGGAATATAGCCCTTCGCTTTAAGCGCAGCGGCGTTCATGCGTCCAATGGCTTGCCGGACTTTCGGCTCCTTCAGAATCAGATCGCACGCTTCTGCGTGCAGGGAGTAGTACTCCTCGACGGCAGGCCCGCTTGCCAGAATTGCGGGTTTGCCTCTGTCGGACATCTCGATCATCTTATCCTGCATCTCCGCCGTGCAGATGATGTTCTCGTAAATGTACCGCGCGGTCTTACTATCGGCAAGAAAAGCATTAAGA
>CAMURM010000179.1 GCA_947097535.1 uncultured Selenomonas sp. | reverse complement strand
TCCGCGAGATCGGTGCGCTCGCGCATACGCACGGCGCGGCGTTCGTCGTCGATACGACTTCGACGTATGCGATGCTGCCCTTTTCGGTGGAGGAAGCGAACATCGACTTCTGCATGGCGTCGGCGCAGAAGGGCATACAGGCGATGACGGGGCTTTCCTTTGTCATCGGCCGCACCTCGCTCATCGAGGCGTCGAAGGATTATCCCGTGCGCTCGTATTACTGCAACCTCTACCAGCAGTACGCGTACTTTGAAAAGACGGGACAGATGCAGTTCACGCCGCCCGTGCAGACGATCTATGCGGCAAAGCAGGCGCTCGTCGAATACTTTGCTGAGGGCGAGGCGGCGAAGGCGGCGCGTCATGCGCGGGTGGCGCAGGCGATTCATCGCGGGCTTGCAGCCCTGGGGCTGAAGGAGGCGATTCGCCCGGAGATTCAGTCGGGACTCGTCGTCTCCGTGCTTTATCCTGCGGATGAGCACTGGAATTTTGACCGTGTGCACGACTACTGCTATGCACATGGCTTCACGATCTATCCGGGCAAGATGCAGGAGAAGGGGACGTTTCGCCTGTGCGCGCTCGGCGCGATCGACGAGGCGGATATTGAGAAGTTTTTCTGCGTGCTGAGAGAAGCCTTTGCGGAATTGGGTATGGTTTTGCCGAAGAATTGATACGGCAATGAATGGGGCAGGAGAGACAGAAGACAGATGAATCGCTGGCAGGAAATCTGGAATAAGAGAAGCGTACAGCTTGCAGGCATTGATCGCTCGGACAAGCGGGCGATGCTCTTGGAACTCAAGCGCATCAATGGCTTTGATGTGACGGGCGGCGGTATACCGTATGAATCACTTCTAAAGCAGTACGAGGAAACGAAGGCGGCGCTTCGTCTGCCTGCAGGCGGCAGCATATTCGAGGTCGGCTGCGGTGCGGGAGCAAACCTCTGGCTCTTTCGACTCGATGGGTTCGCTGTCGGCGGTCTCGATTATTCGGAGAAGCTTATTTCTATCATGAAGGACGTATTTGCTGAAGGAACCCTGCGGGAAAGCCTTTGTGATGAGGCGAAAAATCTGCCCACGAAAGAAAAATATGACGGCGTGCTGGCGAATAGTGTCTTTTCCTATTTTCCCGATGAATCCTATGCGGAAACCGTGTTGGAAAAAATGCTCGAAAAGACATGCGGCAGCATCGTCCTCCTCGATGTGCATGACGCCGAGAAGAGAGCGGGTTTTCTGAGTGCACGCCGTATGATCGATCCGGACTACGACGAGCGGTATAAGAACCTTGACAAGTTCTTTTACCGGAGGTCGTTCTTTGATGAATTTGCCCAAAAGCATGATCTGTCCATTGTCTTTGCAGATTCGACAATCGAAGGTTATTGGAACAATCCGTTCATCTATCATGTATATTTCCATCACAAGGAAGAGTCAGAGAGATGATCTGCGGGAGAAAGGGAAGGTATTATGCAGGCGACGGAGTTTTTGGACATCTTGGGCGCAGATTTTTTCGTCGGCGTGCCCGATTCGCAGCTGCGCGCTCTTTGCGACGCCTTGATGGAGCGCTACGGCAGCAAGGCACCGCACATCATCGCGGCGAACGAGGGGACGGCGGCGGGCATTGCGGCGGGGCATTACCTCGCGACGGGTCGCTCGCCGCTCGTCTATCTGCAGAACAGCGGCGAGGGCAACATCGTCAACGCGCTCGCGTCGCTCCTGCACGAAAAAGCCTACGCGATTCCGCTGCTCTTCGTCATCGGCTGGCGCGGTGAGCCGGGTGAAAAGGATGAGCCGCAGCACGCCTTTCAGGGCGAGGTGACGCTCCCTCTGCTCGAGCTCATGCAGGTCGAATATTTCGTGCTCGCGAAGGAGACGCGAGGAGAAGACGTGCGTGTTGCCATGGAACGCTTCCGCTCATCTTTGGAGGCAGGGCGTTCGGTGGCCTTCGTCGTCCGAAAGGGCGCGCTCGCGCACGATACGAAGGTTTCCTACAAAAACGGCTATGCACTGCGCCGTGAGGAGGCGATTCGCACGATCCTCGACGCCGCAGACGAGAGCGATGTCTTCGTCTCGACGACGGGCAAGGCAAGCCGCGAGTTTTTCGAGCTTCGCGAGGAGCGCGGCGAGGGGCATGAGCGCGATTTTCTGACGATCGGCTCGATGGGGCACAGCTCGTCCATCGCGCTCGGCATCGCGCTCGAAAAGAAGGGGCGGCGCACGTGGTGCCTCGACGGCGACGGCGCCTTCCTCATGCACATGGGCGCGGCCGCTGTCATCGCTGCTGCAAAGCCATCGAATTTCTGCCACGTCGTCTTGAACAACGAGGCGCACGAGAGCGTCGGCGGCATGCCGACGGCGGCTTCTTCCATCGACTTTCCGGCGCTCGCGCGTGCGCTTGGCTACGCCGCCGCACAGCGTGCGAAAGATGGCGAGGAGCTTGCCGCCGCCTTGGAGGAGATGAAAGGGCAGGCAGAGCCGTACTTTTTGGAGGTGCGCTGCGCCGTCGGCTCGCGTGCCGACCTCGGCCGGCCGACGATCCCTCCAAAGGCCAACAAGCTAGCAATGATGCGCTTTCTCAGCCTTTAATTGATAACAGATACTGTCCGGTATACTCTTGACAAATGGTAGGATAATCGGTATGATAGAAAAAGACGTTGACGCGAAGAAAGCACTGAGAAATCGGTTTTTCGGGTCGACACTTTTTGAATTTTAGGAGGATGAATATCATGGGTACGATTTTCTCTAAGAGCGATTTCTGGATTGGTCTTGCTGTCGGCGCTGTCGCAGGCGTTTTTGGCTACCGCTTCATGCAGGAGCGCGAGCAGCAGATGATGGCGATTCAGCAGGGCGCTCCTGCGGCGCAGGTACCGCTTGCTGAGCTTCAGCGTCAGAAGGAAGAGCTTGAGGATCTCATCGCTGCGCAGGAAGCCGGCGCGAACCAGTAAGGGAAACATAAGAGGGGCTGCGACAGGCAAATGCTCGTATCGTCATGGCATATTGCGTGCGCAGCCCCTTTCCTGTTTTGCTGTTGATAACGAATTGCATGAAGGAGGACGCTATGGCAAAGATTTCTTTGGGCTTGCCGCTGGCAGCGGCTGCCGCAGGCACGGTCGTGACGCTCTTTGTTCCGGCGAAGCGTCTGCATATCGTCTGCGGCGCGGCATGGGCGGCACTCTCGCTCGTCCACGCTTGGCAGTATCGCAAAAAGCTCGCGAAAGATCTTGCGATGCCGTTCGGCGCAAGTCTCAAGCAAAATGTGATGAAGAAGATTGACGAGGGGCTTCAGAAGCTTCCCCTGCCGCCGACGAAGCTCGGCACACTCATCGGCTCGATGCGTCCAGCCGCCTATACGCCGGGCAGGATGCGCCTCTACAGCCGTTCACTCATGGGAAACGAGAAGCTTAGAGAGCAGATTCTTGCGTACTTCGCTGACTGTCCCGAGGTGGACAAGGTCGAGTGCAGTACGCTCACCGGCTCCGTGCTCATCGCGTATGAGCCGGAATTTTTTGCGGAGAATGAAGAGCTTTCGCAGATTGAAACGTATGTGAAGCATCATGTGCAGATGGCACAGGGGAGGAGTTAAATCTTTATGTCTTATATGTCTGGTTTGATGATTGGCACGGCCCTTATCCAAAGCCTCGGCAGCATGCTTTCGGGCGGAGCTTCTGCAGGCATGGGTGGCGGCATGGGCAGGAGCGGCGGCATGGGAAGAAGCGCTGGTATGGGCGGGCTTCTGGGCATGGCGGCGACGGGCATGGGTCGGGGCGGCATGGGCAGAAGTTCCGGCATGAGCGGACTCTTTGGCATGATGCCGACGGGCATGAGCAGCATGTTCGGTCAAGGTGCGGGCAGGGGACGCGGCATGGGCATGGCGCAGGACGCGTCCGGCTCTCTGGCTGTATCTGCACCGGCAATGCCCGCCTTCGCGCTGAAGAGTGCCGTGCCCGGGCGCAGGCGCTACTACGCGGCGGCTCTGCAGGGGAACGAGGAGCTGGCAAAGCTTCTGGAGAAGAACCTCGGCCGCATCGCCTTCGTCGATTCCGTCAAGGCGTCGAGTGTTACGGGCAGTCTGCTCATCTGCTATACGGGCGATGAGGAAGCCGTCGACCGCCTGATGGCGGATCTCGGCAAGCGCGTCTTTGGTGCGGCGGATCATGCGGGTTTTAATCTGCCGCAGGGACTTTCCTCTTTGCTTCCTGCGGCAGGATTCACGCAGCCGCTCGCTGAACTCGGTGCAAGCATCCGCCGCACGGCAGGTGCAGCGAACGTATGGCTGCGCGAGAAGACGCGCGGCTGGCTCGATTTTCCGTCGGTATTTGCCCTCGGCTTCATCGTGCGCGGCTTGCGCAAGATCTTGCTCTATGAGCAGCGGCCGTCGGGTCCGCAGATGCTTTGGTGGGCATTCTCGAT
>CAMURM010000178.1 GCA_947097535.1 uncultured Selenomonas sp. | reverse complement strand
AAGCGCGATGTCGTAGAGAAGCTGATTGCGCAGGAGACGCACCACTATACGGAGCCGCAGCATGGCAGGGATGTGATTCCTGCGCTATGGCGGCTCGTCGCCGCCATACGCGAGCAGCGCATCACTTCGTTCGGCTATACGCGGCTCGACGGCGTCAGCCATGAGCGCGTGGTCAAGCCCGTGGCGATTCTTTTTTCGGAGTTTTATTTCTATTTGATTGCCTACTATGCAGACGATTCGGCGGACTATCCAATCGTTTTCCGCATCGACCGCATGGAGAAGATCTGTGTGAAGAAAGAGCGTTTTTCCGTGCCGTACCGCGACCGATTTAAGGAAGGCGAGTTCCGTAAGCGCATCCAGTTCATGTACGCGGGGGAGCTTCGGCGCATCACGTTCACCTACAGCGGCTGCTCCTTGGAGGCGATTCGCGACCGTCTGCCGACCTTGCGCGTCGTCAAGGAGGAAGCGGGAGTCTATACGCTGACGGCGGAGAGCTACGGCAAGGGCATCGAGATGTGGCTGAGGACGCAGGGCGAGGAAGTGCAGGTGCTTGAGGTGTGCAAGGAATAAGAATTGCATAGAATTTTCCGGCATGGACAAAATTTGTCCATGCCGTTTGCTAGTATTGGAGATGTAAGATGTCGCACGGCGGGCGACCATGGAAAGAAGGCGCGTTGTTAGAATGATGGTGCAAGCAGTCAAGTCCGAAAGGTGTAGACGGGGCTGATTTCTGTACGGGCGGCGCACAATATCTACAAAGTGGAGTTTGTGCGTGTAGCTTGCAATGAAGATGTGAGAAACAAAGGGGATGAGAGAAGTGTCGGTTATCATGGGGTCTGAGCTGATTGAGACGTTTAAGATAATGTGGCATTTGGGGATGCCGCCGATGCGATCTTTTCATATTCGCAGCAGGATGGATGTTGCGGATATTGTCGGCATTGGTGATAACGGAGTGGAGGCTGTTCGTCGATTGATGGAGTCAGGCTGCGAGAATGCGGCATATCTCGTGCTGCATCGCGATGAGAAAAAGCTCCGGCAGACGAAGGCGGATACGATCGCGATGAAAGATGATTCGTGGAAAGTCGTGGAGAATGTGATGACGGCGCCGTTCGAAAGTTTGCCGATCAGTTATCAGAAGTTCTGTTTTTATTATCGGCAGACATGGCGTTTTTTATATCCGGCTCTTGTGTTGGCAGATTTTTCGGAGGCGATTGGAAGGGAGACTGCGCCTGCTGCAGCGAAGGACTCAGTGTATGGCTCTACGCAAAAAATCGCCGTAGTGCATGTCCCGCTGATCGAAAAACTCATGGACAAGAATGAAACGGAGATGCGGGAGACGGAGTTGTACCAGCGCTTTCAAAGCCTTTGCGAACATGCGGAAGTTGTCATCGCGATGGGCGATGAGGCTTCGGCAGCGTTGGGAACGGTAGCGGAAAATGCGGTGGCGAAGCGGCAGAGCGATTTCGTCGGTGATCTGCTGCTCGGTTTGCACGGGGATGAAGAAATGCGGCTATCATGGCAGGAGGTTCGTGCGTTCCTGTCTGCAGGCAGGCTGCCGCGGTGGGGAAATCTATGGCAGGCATGGAGCAGCGAAGCGGCAGATGTGCGCTCGGCGATGGCAGCCGTGCAGCACGTGCTCTCGTGCGGCGGCGCGCTGCAGGCGGCAAAGCGCGTGTTCGTCATGGTCACAGGGAAGGAAGGAGAGCTTTCCCTGTCGGCGGTGCAGAAGACGATGGACGAGCTGTCGGCATTGCTGGATAAACAAGCAGAGGTGCTGCTGCACGTTAACAGCGAGAGGCAATTCGACGCTGGCGTACGTATCAATATGGCAGTGCAGGTGGAGAGGGTGTGTTGACTAGTTTCGTTTGCGGAATTACAAGGTGCAGAAGCTGGCGGATGGCAAAATTTTATTAAGAAAGAATTGAATTATATCCACCGCCATAGGGAGGATATGAGCAGGAGTTTACGGCATGGACAAAACCTGTCTATGCCGTTTGGTATATTTGGAGCTGCAAGATGTCGCACGACGGGCGACCGCAAGGGCGTGTCAATCCGTTATACTTGCAGCAGAGAGAAAATCTCGCAGAAAGGTGGAGCTGCGGCAGGAAAGAGGTGAAAAATAAAGAATCTTATGTAATATGCGAGAAGTGAGTTTTGAGGGAAAATTTAAGGAAGCGCTGATAAAATGAGGTCGCCCAGATTTGCACAGATGTGCTGTATCTATCGAGGAGACAAACCACAGGCGTAGCGGTGCTACGTCGAGGATTTGTCGACGACGAGAGGACAGCACAGATGTGTGAAGATGGGTGGCTGAATTTATCAGTGATTCCTTAAAATCCTTGGGGAGGGAAGAATCGTGTTTGGGAAAAATGTGAATGCAGAAGATTTCAACAATATCGATATGGGGACATTCGAGGAGAAGTACTCGGAGAAGGGACTTTGGGAGAAGATCCAGGGGAATGTAGCGGCGATCGGCGCGAATCTCGTTTACAAGGCGCTGCAGCTTTTTTATGTCGCGCAGTCGCCGCAATGCCCGACGAAGGTCAAGGCGGCCATTTATGGGGCGCTGGGATACCTCATCTCCCCGCTCGATCTCATTCCGGATTTCACGCCTGTTGCGGGATACGCAGATGATGCGGTGGCCTTGGGAACGGCGCTGCTTTTGGCGCAGATGTACATCACCGATGAGATCAAGATGAAAGCGCGGGAGAAGATTCGCAGTTTGTTCGGGGAGGAGATTTTGCGAAAGCTGGAAGAGGAGGGGCATAAATCGGTCTGACGCTCAAGGCGGATTCTACGGGAAAGATGTATGAGATCAGGGCCTTTCTGACGGATTAGTGCATCGGCAGTTGGATTGTTTTGTCCAAGGGGAGAATGGGGGATGGAGATGAAGAAAATCATTGCGGCAGTGCTGGCGCTGTGGCTGGGGCTTTGCTCTGTGCCGGCTTATGCCGGAATCGGCGACGCCTTTGATCTTGCGGGAGCGGCTGTCAGCAGTATGTTCAGTGAGGATGTCGATCAAACAACGAATGACATTCTTCAGAGGATGGAGAAGGATTCTTCTCAGAAAAAAATCTTGCGCGAGCATATTCAGAAGACGGAAGGGCTTGAGCATACGATTGAGAATGCGGCGGGTCATGCGTTGTTCTTACAGAAAATCCCTCTCGTGGGAGGAATTTTTTCAAGAATCTATTTCGGACTGGTGACCGCTTATTGTGAGTATCGTGCTTCGGATGATTCACACGAAATCGTCGTGAAATTTGAGGATATGCGCAGTGATTTATGGGATGTTTATGGCGATATACTGCAGCTTGTACGGGATGTGGATCCTGAAAGTACGCTAAGCATGATGAATTTTGCACAACAGGCAAATCGCGGGCAGGAATTGGATAAGGCGCTGAAGAAAATCAAAGAGGCGGCTCTCCGCGACGATGACGATGCGCCTGCTGCATCGAGCCAAAGCGATGCCAAGAGCGCTGCGCCGCCTGCGAAAGATGCGGCGGTGGAGAAGTATCGCTCGCTGGCAAGGCAGTGCGGTCTCGATGGCGAGGTCGTCGCTATGAGCAGGGGGACGGGCGACGGTTCGGGCGTTTGTCTCCTTCGGGCGGCAGACAGGAGCGAGCGTTATCTGATCTACAATGCGGCGGACGGCATGAAGGCTGTGGTTCCCGCAGATATTCCCGTGAATCAGATCAAAAGCAACCGCGACGGACAGTATTCGTTGACTCTTTGGCTCGATATCTACGATGCGCCGCGCAGTCATGATGCTGCTGCAGGAGTCTGGAAAGGGACGATGCACCGCATGCCGATCTTGGTGAAATATGAGGTGAAGAACGGCGAGGTGATTCCCGGCATGATTACGACGGCGAACGGGACGGAGAGCAGCGCGAACTGCACGGAGGTATTGTATGAGACGCGCAACGTCACGACGATCAACCTTCTTCTGACGGAGATACGATCGTTGCGATAGGAAGATCGAGAGGGAATAAGCATCGTTTGACCGAGTGCGATGCTTATTTTTTCCTCCCAAATGACGATAATATGAAAGGATACCCATAGGACGGGGTGTTTTGAAGACTGCAAGGAGGAACACGAATATGGATGTAACAGCGATGAGCAAGATGGCATACACCATGCAGCAGAATGGGGCGAAGCTGCCGGGGGCGGCGGAGCGTGTGCAGACGGCGCAGGGTGCGAAGGCTGAGGGTGCGCAGGCGGCGAATGTGCCTGCCGCGAAGGAGGCAGGCGCCGCTTATGATGTGAAGATCTCGGATGCCGCACAGAAGAAGGCTGCCGAGGCGAAGGCTGCCGAGGCGCAGGAGCCTGCGAACGGCAAGGCGAAGGGGCTGACGGCGGACGAGGTCAAGGCGCTGCAGGATGATATCGACAACAGCTACAATATCCTCATCAAGACCATGACGGAGC
>CAMURM010000177.1 GCA_947097535.1 uncultured Selenomonas sp. | reverse complement strand
AGCCAACACTTCGTCATCTTCTCGTCTGCCAGATCCCTCTTGTTGAGCGCCACGATGCGCGGCTTATCCGCGATGATCTCCCGCAGCATAGGATTCGCACTCGCCGCCGGAATCCGCGCGTCAAGAAGCTCGACGACAACATCGACGAGCTTCAGATTCTCCTCCACAAGCTCCCGTGCCTTCTTCATGTGACCCGGATACCACTGGATGATGGGCAGCTCGGTTTTTCTGTCATTTTCCGTCATGATGTGTATTCCTTTCAAGCCTTGATTTTACTGGATTCTATCATCATACGGGCAGGTACGGGATGAAGAAATCCTAATTCGTCATTACTTTTACTATATCATATTTTAGAGCAAAATCACATAAACGGGAGACAAAAGGGAAAATACACACGCTGCGCCGTGCACCCCTGGCGCCGTCGAAATGTACGAGCGTCGCAAAGCGCCCCTGCGCACAATCGAAGCTGTACATGACAAAGACAAAAAGAGGGCTGCGGCACGATGAAAAATCGTATGCCACAGCCCTGCGTGAAATATCGATCTTGCTATGCAGCCCTTATTGCGCCGAACCGCCCTCAATCTCGGCATTGTGGTCACTCGCCCACTTATAGCCAAGAAATGCGCCGACAAGGTTGACGATGACGGAGAGCTCCGCCGTGATGAAATTCGCCACAATCCAACTCACAACGGTCAGACCAACAACAGCAATGATGCCCTTCTTATTCAGCCCCGTGGCGTAGAAGAGACCAAGGATGAAGAAGCCAAGAATTGCTGACAAAATCGTATTTTTCTTACTCATATCAATCACTCCTAAAAAATTTTTACATAAATCCACAACGTATCAATAATAACACCTGGGCATATATTTTCCTATCCCGCTTCATACGGATGCCCAACCAAGCCCCGGGAAATGCCAAGGTTCACCCATGAGCGCCTTGACCACCGCATAGACAGCGCCGAGAAACCAAGGGATTCCGACGAGGAAGCACAGCGCCACGGCAATATCGGCATTATCGAGCAGCGCACCAAGGATACAGGCAAGCGCGATCAAGAGCAGGACAATGCCCTGCGAGAGCCATGCCTGCTTTGCGTGATGTGCGACAAACACGGATTTTTGCCGCATGACGATCCAAAGGACAAAGGGGACGATTAAATAACCAATCCCGCCCACAAAGAACGCTCCTTGCGCGATTGCAGCAAGTATCCGCTCTGTCTGCGAAGGCATACCGTTCCCCTTGCGTACCGTAAAGCTGCGCTCAGCTGCGCCCGCGTGTTCTTCCATGCAACACCTCACCTCCCTTGCATGCCGATTCAACCGAAGGTCTGCACGATCACCGCTCCGCGCGGCAGTTCCCAAGCCATCTCCCACGCCAGCCCCGCGAGATTGACCACGCTTTATATTATTGCAAAAAAACAGACTTCACGCAATAGAATTGCAGAAAGTGACGATTTCTGACATGAAAGTGATAGATTTGGGGATTATAGGAATCGCCGATCTGAACAGAGCCGCTACTTCCAGCATGGAAATATTGCAGTTGCACTGCGTCGCCATGCTGGATATAATAAGCAGGAATAAAGGAGACAGCCCCCCATGCCTCTCAGGGGATAACTGTGGCGAAGTAAGGAGATTTCACGTTGCATAATATTCCACAGCTTTATTTCAGCAAGTTGATGCGCGCTGTCGTAGAGTTTCAGCTCATCGAAGACGGCGATCGCATCCTCATTGGCATTTCCGGCGGTAAAGACAGCATATTCCTTGCCTATGCGCTTGCTGTATTGCAGAAGCGTCTGAAAAAGGAATTTTCTCTTCATGCTTTGACGATCGATCCGCAGTTCACGAAGGATTTTCCCGTCGAACGCATTGCTTCTTTCTGTAAAGAGCTCTCGATTCCCTTTGCGTCCGTTTCGGTGGATATAGCCGGTACGATCGAGAAGACGCCGGAAAAAAATCCTTGCTTTACCTGCGCCTTTTTCCGACGCGGTGCGATCAATCGCTATGCGAAGGAGCATGGCTGCAACAAGGTCGCCTATGCGCATCACAATGATGATGCCGTCGAGACCTTGCTCATGGGGCTCTTATACTCGGGACAGATCCATACTTTTACGCCCAGCACGTATCTCGATCGCTCAGACATCACCGTGATCCGCCCGCTCGTTTATTTCCGCGAGGCGGAGATTCGCGACGCGATTGCGCTCCATGGCTTTACTCCCATCCCCTCCCCGTGTCCCCTCGATGGCACGACGATGCGTCAGGAGGTGAAGAAGCTCATTTCTCGTTGGGAGGAAAAAGAGCCGCAAATCTATCATCATCTGGCTGCCGCCATGCGGGAAAATGCCGTCGGTGAGCTTTGGCCGAGAGCGCAAACGCGCGACGAGATGCTCGAAACGTACCGCACCTATAAGAAGAACTCCTGCACTTGAGATAGCGCAGGAGTTCTTCCTATGTGTGGGTTTCTCAGAGCAGTCCCATCATGCGATGCGCCTGCGGAATGACGCGTACCTGTGACAGATGCTCGGCTGCCCGGGCTTGCAGGCGGAGCAATTTTCTTGCCGACGGCGCGCATAGGCCGCCGAAGGGCGTCACGGGCTGAAGTACGAGGAGCAGGTGCGGAGCCGCATTTCGTATGAGCTGCACGGCTTCTTGAAATTCTTCTTCGCCTGTATTTTCCGCGACAACGATCTTTACATAAGCATCGTGGTCGCGCAGCAAGTGCAGGAAGCGCCGGTGTGTCTCCCACAGCGATCTGCCGGTGACACTCGGCAGCTTGATGTCCATGCTGACGTAGGTGATCACATCGAGAAGGCTTGCCATCTCTTCATGAAGCGTGCCGTTTGTTTCAAGGAAGAACGGCTCCTCCGCCTCGGCGGAAAGTGCACGAAGAAACGGCACATGGAGAAGCGGCTCCCCTCCCGTCAGGCTGATGGAATGATGACGGGCGGTTGCAGCGAGGGAACGAATTTTTTTTGCAGCCGTTTCGACGGACAGCGGATTGGGAAGCTCTTCCTGAACCCCCGTGCCGGGCTCCTTCTCAATGCGGCAGAAGTCACTCGGGCGAAACTCAGTATCGCAGAAGCAACATTTGATGTTGCAGTCAGAAAAGCGCACGAATACCTGACGCTCACCGATATACTTCCCCTCCCCCTGGACGGAGGAAAATATTTCGAGGATATTCTCTTCCATGCCCTATACGTCCTCGCTGTACGTCACACAGGCGCGCGGCGATTCCCAAACGCAGACGGCGGCGAGGTGTACGGCTGCCTCACGGAGCCGACGATGCCCCTTGAGCGCCTGATAGATGTATTGCGCGATGTTTTCCGCTGTCGGATTTTTCTCTCTGAAAGGCTCAAGTTCGTTCAGAAAGCGATGATCCATCGCCTCGGTCACTTCCTTGAGTGCCGCCTTCGCCTCTTTGAAGTCGATGAGCATACCCAATTTATCTAAAGTTTTGCCGGTGATCTTCACCTCGACCTTCCAGTTGTGCCCGTGCAGGCGGTCGCATTTTCCCGGATAATCGACAATGCGATGCGCTGCTTCGAACTCTGCTTCTACTTTGATTTCAAACATACTTTTCTCCTTTATCGGTTTTGCTTCGATGCTATACACGGTACGCCTCTAAATCATATCTGTTATTATAAAACATTTTCCCGCAAAACAACAGCCTGCCGCGAAAATATGCGGCAGGCTGCTTCTTTCATCTCGTCAATCGCAAGGGCTTGCTGTGGGCTTATCGAAATACTTCTGGATGATTTCGACCGCGCAGTAGTCGCCGCACATGGAGCAGGCGCCTTCGCCTGCGTCGTTTCTCGCCTCGCGGCGCGCGCGTGCGCGCTCGGGATCGATGGCGAGCGCGAGCTGTGCGTCCCAGTCGAGCACCTTGCGCGCTTCTGCCATCTTCCTGTCCCATTCCGCCGCGCCGGGCACGCCCTTGACGATGTCCGCCGCGTGCGCGGCGATGCGGCTCGTGATCACGCCGTCGTGCACGTCCTCCAGCGTCGGCAGGCAGAGGTGCTCGGCGGGCGTCACATAGCACAGGAAGTCGGCGCCGCTGACGGCGGCGAGCGTGCCGCCGATCGCCGCCGTGATGTGGTCGTAGCCCGGTGCGACGTCCGTCACAAGGGGACCGAGGACGTAGAACGGCGCGTTGTGGCAGAGCCTCTTTTCGAGCTTCATGTTCGCCGCGATCTGGTCGAACGGCATGTGTCCGGGGCCTTCCACCATGACCTGCACGCCGCGCTTCCACGCGCGGTCGACGAGCGCGCCGAGGTTGACGAGCTCCGTGATCTGCGCGCGGTCCGTCGCGTCGGCGAGACAGCCGGGACGCAGGCCGTCGCCCAGGCTGATCGTCGAGTCGTACTTCTCGCAGATATCGAGGATATCATCGAAATGCGTGTAGAGCGGATTTTCCTTCTCGTTGTAGAGCATCCAGCCCG
>CAMURM010000176.1 GCA_947097535.1 uncultured Selenomonas sp. | reverse complement strand
GCCGCGAAGCTCAAGATTTCCAACGTACCGATCACGAAGCTCAAGGAGATCTACGACATCATCCTGACGAGCGGGCTTTCCGGCGTCTCGTTCGAGCAATTCCTCGCGCTCTTTGGGCACGGTCTCTTTGATGAAAAGAGCTTCGCTGCGTTCCTCACCGAGTATATAGAGCTTTCCGAGGTGCGCGAGACGATCGAGCATATCTTCGTCGGCGCGACGAAGTTCCCGGCGGTCGAGCCTGCCTACTACGACCTCCTGCGCTATCCCGAAAAGATGCGCAAGGTGCTGCTGACGGCAGCGAATGCCCTGCCGATCCTTTACTCGCAGCTTCGCTTCTCGAACGGCGTCGTGCTCTGGGAGGGGAGCTTCACCGACCTCTCGCCGCTCCTGCCTGTCTACGAGGCGGGCGTGCGCCTGATCTTCGTGCTTCATCTGTCGCAGAGGAGCTCCGTGCAGAAGAGTCTCTATCCCGATGCGAAGATCTACGAGCTCTTCCCGCGCCCGGACTTCTCCGATCGCCCCGGCTGCGTCGACTTCACGCGTCTCGCTGTAGAGAAGCGCATGAAGGAAGGCTACGGCGACATGGTCGACTTGATTCAGAAGCTCACGAAGGAGGGTGTCGTAAGCTGCCCCATCGGTGATAAGATCAAGGAGGTCAAGGAGAAGGACGGCGACTTCCTGAAGCAGGCGAAGCGGACGGAGGACAGGGAAGCCGAGAGGAAGCGCAGCGAGATCGTGGAGCTTCTGACGGAGAAGTGAGGGCATGGTTTTCGTGGAGGTGGTTCGTGCATGAGATATGAAAGGGCTGCGGCATGGCTCGTGGCGGGCGCTTTGACGGCGCTGCCGTGGACGCAGGCGCCGTCCGCCGCCGAGGGTGCGGCTGCACAGTCGACGGCTGCGGCGGGAAATGCAGCCGCCGCGTCTGAGGCGAAGCCTGCATCTGCGCAAGGCGCCGCTGCGGGGGCGAATACGTCGGGAACGGCGATGGATGCGGCGGCGTGGGAGGCGGCTCTGGCGGCGGGCGCGACGGTGAGCGCCGTGCACGGCACGGTCGCGCCGGAGGCGAGCGCGGGCGCGCCTGCTGTAAATGCGCCTGCCGCTGGTACGCCTGCTGCGGGTACGGCGGCGCAAGCCGGTGCAGGTGAGGCAAGTGCGCCGACAGCGGCAGCCGTGCCGGAGGAGAACGCGGTGCAGACGACTGCCGCCGCAGATGTGCAGGCGGTGCAGCAAAATACCGCTGCCCAGATGCCGGAGATTCAGGCAGTGCAGCAAACGCAGGCACAGCCGTCGCAGACTGCACAGCTGCCGCCGCAGCCAGCAGCGGACGCCGCCCAGACGGTGCAGCTGCCCACACGGCCGGAGATGCACGCTGAAAGCGCGGCGCTCGCGCCGAATACGGTGGCGCGCGTCCAGGAGCTCATGCAGAAATTCAAGCTCATGGGCGAGGCGCGAAGCGGTGCCTACAGCTGGATCTACACCTCGCCGACGTGGACGGCGGAGGCGATCAGCCGCCCCGCAGCGGGCAGCAGCTACTTCCTGCTCGCGGGCAGGGAGAGCCTGCGCTTTCAGTCGCTCGACTGTGATGAGGTCTGGTACTTCCACGAGGGCTGCGGCATGAAGCTGACGGTGCTCCTCGCCGACGGTGCGACGCGCACCTTCGAGCTCGGTGTGGGCAGCGCGGCGATGCCGATGATTCTGATTCCGAAGGGGCAGATCTTTGCGGCGGAAAACGTCGTTCCCACGGGCTACAGCTTCATCAGCTGCATGACGGTTCCCGCCCTCGAGACGACGGGAATCCGCGTCTGGCAGCGCGAGGAACTTTTGGCTCGCTATCCGCAGGCGAGGGAAGTGATTGAGCGCTACACCGATGCGCCGCGTGCAGGCAGCATGCAGACAGGCACAGCAGGCGAGGTGCAGGCGAGTGCAGCGGCAGCGGCAGCGAGTCCGTCTGCGACAACGGCAGCACAGACAGGAGGCGATGTCCATGGCTGAACTCATGCATCTCGGAAAGCTGGAAGCGATCCGCGAGGACTGCTACAGCAGCGTCAATCGATACGCCATCCTTGGCGCGGCGAACGCCATCAACCCGATCCCCGGTCTTGACATCAGCGTCGACGCGGGGCTTTGCCTGCGTATGATGGCGGATATGCGCGCGCGCTTCGGGCTTTCAAAGGAAGCCGAGGAGAAGCTGCGCCACTACGACGTGCTCGTGCCGCTCGTGAAGAAGGTCTTCGACTTTGCGACGAAGCAGGGCGTGATGATCCTCCTGAAGAGCTTCGGCAAGCGCTATCTTGGCAAGACGACGGTGAAGTATGTACCCTTCATCGGGCAGGGCATCGCGGCGGCGGCGGGCTATGGCATGATGCGCTGGTTTGCGAGGCAGTACATCGAGGATTGCTACGAGCTCGCCTGCCGGGCGCGCGACAACGCGATCACGATCGAGGCGGAGGCGAAAGTCGTGCCTTGAAAAAGGCAGGCAAACATGATAGACTTTTTGTTTGTGTGAAAAAGGAGCGACAGCGTGAACAAGGTGATCGTGAAAGTCACGGGCGAGCAGACGGATGCGGCGGGCGAGGTCAGCCGCATCGAGATGACGGCTCTCGGCGAGCATTACTTCCGCAATGGCAAGCATTATATCATTTACGAGGATACGACGCTTGACGAAGGGGCGGCGGCATCCACGATGCTCAAGGTCGCGGCGGACTCTCTGACCCTGACGCGGCGCGGCGCCGTCGAGCAGGAGCAGCGTTTCTCGCCGAAGCGCGAGAGCCGCAGCCGCTACCGCACGCCCTTCGGCGATCTCGATCTCTGCGTTGCGACGCAGCGCCTCGATATCGCCTACGGCTCCATTTCGGGCAGCATCGACGTGGCGTACGATCTGCACATCAACGGTGAATGGCAGTCGGCGAACGAGCTGCACATCGAGGTCGCGGCGGACGCATCGGAACTGCAGAAGCTGCATTGAATCGATCTTCGCAAGGGACGGAAGACAGGGAGGATTTTTTTTGGACATCAAGGAACAGTTGAGCGCAGCGATTCGAGCGGCGGCGGCAAAGGCGATCGAAGACGGCGCCTTCCCGGCGGGCGAGCTTGCCGACATCCTGCTCGAAGTGCCGCCGGACAAGAAGTTCGGCGATTTTGCGACGAACTTCGCCATGCAGTCGGCGCGTGTTTTTCGCATGAATCCGCGCAAGATTGCCGAAGAGCTCGTCGCACGCATCGAGGGCGACTGGCTCGACCACGCGGAGATCGCAGGGCCGGGCTTCATCAACTTCTATCTCAAGGGCAACGTGCTCTACGATCTGCTGCGCACGCTTTACGAGCGCGGCGAGGCGTACTTCGACCTGCCGCCTAAAGAGACGGCGCGCATCATGGTCGAGTATGTGAGCGCGAATCCGACGGGGCTGTTGCACGTCGGACACGGGCGCGGCGCGGCCGTCGGCAGTGCGCTCGTCAACCTCCTGCGCGCAGCGGGCTATCCTGTCCACAGCGAATACTACATCAACGATGCGGGTCATCAGATCGACAACCTCGCGGCGTCGGTCAATGCGCGCTACCTGGAGCTTCTCGGAAAGGAAGCGCCCTTCCCCGAGGACGGCTATCACGGCACCGACATCATCGATACGGCAAAGCGCATCGTGGATGCCGAGGGCGAGCGTTACCTCGCCATGAGCGAGGCGGAGCGCCTCGCCGCCTTCAAGGAGATCGCGCTCGCGGAAAAGCTCGCGCATCTGAAGGAGGATCTCGCCGCCTTCAACGTGACGTTCGACGAGTGGTTCAGCGAGCGCACGCTTCATCCCGCGGCGGTGGAAGAAGCCTGTCGGGTACTTCGGGAGAAGGACGAGATTTACGAAAAGGACGGCGCGCTTTGGCTGCGCTCGACGGACTACGGCGACGACAAGGATCGCGTCGTCATCCGCGACAACGGCGTGCCGACGTATCTGGCGGCCGATATCGCCTATCACCGCAACAAGCTGGAGCGCGGCTTCGGTCACCTCATCAATATCTGGGGCGCCGATCACCACGGCTACGTCTGCCGCGTCAAGGCGGCGCTCGCGGCGCTCGGCTACGAGCCGACGCAGCTTGAGGTATTGCTCCTGCAGATGGTCAGCCTCTACCGCGGCGGCGAGCTCGTGAAGATGTCGAAGCGCACGGGCGAGAGCGTGACGCTCGAAGAGCTCATCGAAGAGGTCGGCACGGATGCGGCGCGCTACTTCTTCCTCATGCGCTCGCTCGACAGCCAGCTCGATTTCGACCTCGACCTTGCGAAGTCCCATTCCAACGAGAATCCCGTCTACTACATCCAGTACGCGCACGCGCGCATTTCGAGCATCTTCCGCCAGGCGCAGGAAGCGGGAATCGCAGCGGGCGCCGAGCCCGAGCTCTCGCTGCTCACGGACGAGACGGAAATCGCGCTCATCAAGAAGATCGAAGCGTA
>CAMURM010000175.1 GCA_947097535.1 uncultured Selenomonas sp. | reverse complement strand
CCTTGCGCATTGTCATAGTCGGTGCGGGAAAGCTCGGCTACAGCATCGCCGAGCTGCTCGCGAACGAGGAGTTCGACGTCGTGCTCGTCGATCAGGACGAGACGCGGCTCGAAGCGGCGAAGAACACGCTCGACGTGCTGACGGTCACGGCGAACGGCGCCAGTCCCATCACGATGAACGATCCCGACATCCGCTCGGCGGACATCCTCATCGCCGTGACGGCGGGCGACGAGGTCAACATGGTCGCGTGCATCCTCGCGAAGAAGCACGGCATCACGCACACGGTCGCACGCATCCGCGACATGCAGTTCCTTTCGGAAGCGAAGGAATACCTGAAGGAGAACTTCGACATCGACCTCATGCTGAATCCCGAACTGATCACTGCACGCGAGGTCTATCGCATCCTCATGACGCCCGCTGCGCTCGACGTTGAGGACTTCGCAAGCGGCAAGGTGCGCCTCTTCGAGACGAAGGTGACGCGCCACTCGCCCTTGGCAAACATTCCGCTGAAGGATCTCGAAATGCCCAAGGCGATCCTCGCGGGCATGATCTTCCGCGACCACCGCATGATCATCCCACACGGCGACGACTGCCTGCTGCCGCACGACAACGCGTATTTCATCGGCGATCCCGCCGAAATCGAGAAGTTCAGCGAGACCTTCGTACACCGCGACGCGAGGAAGCTGGAGCACGTCATGATCATCGGCGCGGGGCGCACGGGGCGCTTCCTCGCCAAAATGCTCGACGAGGCGGACGTCGCCGTGAAGATCATTGATGCCAATCGTGAACGCAGCCGGCTGGCGGCGGAGGCACTCGAAAACGGCCTTGCCATCTGCGGCGACGGCACGGACATCGATCTTTTGATGGAAGAGGGCGTCGCCGACGCCGACGCCGTCGTCTGCCTGACGGAGGACGACAAGCTAAACCTCATGCTCGCGCTTTTAGCCAAGCATCTGGGGGCAAAAAAGACGGTCGTACGCGTCGCGCGCGGCGAATACGTCGACCTCATGGAAAAGGTCGGCGTCGACATCGTCCTGCCGACGCGTCTCTTGTCCGCCTCCGAAGTCCTCGCCTTTGCGCGGCGCGGTGGCGTCGTTTCGGTATCACTCCTTGAGGGCGCGAAGGCGGAGGCGGTCGAGGTCATCGTGCAGGAAGGCGCACCTGTCGCGGGGATTCCTCTGATGGATGCGCGCCTGCCGCGCGAATGCCTCGTCTGCGCCTATGTGCGCGACGAAGAGGCCGTGATACCAAACGGCGCCTCCGTGCTCCTGCCCGGAGACCGAACCATTCTCTTCATCCAGACGCGCTTCGCGCAGAAGGTCATGAAGTATTTCAAGGGCAAGGATTGATATGGACGCGCGCATCGTTTCTTTCCTGCTCGGGCGCATGGCGTTTTTAGAGGGCGCGGCTCTCTTTCTCGCCTTCGGCCTCGCGATCTTTTGGGCGGACGAACACCCGCTCGCCTTCGGCGTGCCCGCGGCGCTCTCCTTCGTCCTCTGGCGCGTCTTCTCGCGTCTCTCCAAAGGGCATCGTCACACGATCGGCGTCACGGACGGAGCCGTCTTCCTCTTCGCCGCATGGCTTTTGAACTCGCTTCTGGGTGCGCTGCCCTTTTTCCTCACGGGCGAGCTTTCTGCCGCCGACTCCTTCTTCGCGAGCGTCGCGGCATTTACGACGACGGCGCTCCTCTTCACGCCGACGGGACTCGAAAGCTCCCTCGGCTTCTGGCAGATCTTCCAGGGCTGGATCGGCGGCATGTACTTCCTGTGCCTCCTCGTCACGATCATGCCGCAGGTCGGCGGCTGCTTCGGTCTGACGCTCTCGGTGCAGCAGGGCACGAACTTCAGCCCTCTCCTGCGGCGCATGAATGCGGCGGCGCGCAAGATGGCGCTCCTCTACGCCTGCCTGACGCTCGTCGCGCTCGGGCTCTTCCTGCTCGCGGGCGAAAGCTTCCTGTCGAGCGCCGTGCTCGCCTTGACCTCGATCTCGACGACGGGACTCGACCCGCGCGGCCTCGTGCTGAAAGGGAGCGGCATCACGACGGAACTCGCGGCGGAAGCCGCCATGCTGCTCGCGGGCGCGAACTTCCTCCTGCTCCAGCGCATGGCGGCGCGGCGAGATGTACGCGCGCTCTTTGCCGATGCGGAACTGCGCATCTTCCTCCTCGTCGTCTTTTTGGGCGGCGTGGCGCTCGCCGGCTACCTCGCCGTCGTCGGCGTCTACGATATCGAGCACAGCCTTCGCATGGGCTTCTTCCACGCCATCTCGTTCGCGACGACGACGGGCTTTGCCGCCGCGCCGCTCGCCTCATGGCCGACCTTTCCTCATGCCGTACTGCTTCTTCTCGCCACGCTCGGCTCTTCGGTCGGCGCGGTCGGCGGCGGCTTCAAGGTGATGCGCCTCCTCGTGCTCGTCAAGATGGCAAAGGCGGAGATCCTGCGCACGATTCACCCGCGCATGATCGTCAACATCAAGATCGACGGCAAGTCCGTGCCGCACAAACTCTACGGCAGGATCTTGAGCTTCTTCTTCCTCTATGTCGTCGTGCTGATTCTCGCGACGCTCGGCCTCGCGCTCGCGCACATCGACACCCTGCCCGCCATGGGCTTCGCCGTCGGCTGCCTGTCGGGCACGGGCACCGTCGTGACGCTCCTCTACGGCGGCAAGGACTTCCTGCTGCTGCCCGGCTGGGTCAAGGTCTTCGCGGGCTTCTTGATGATCCTCGGGCGGCTGGAAATCTTCTCCTTCTTGATCCTGCTGCGTGCAGGGATCGACCGGCTGCACAGGCGGCAGTGGTGACGCTTGTAAGCGTTTAGGAAGCGCTGATAAATTCAGCCACCCATCTTCACGCATCTGCGTTGTCCTCTCGTCGTCGACAAATCCTCGACGTAGCACCGCTGCGCCTTCGGCTTGACCTCTTGTGGTTTCAAGGAAAAATACCGCCGCTTTCCATGCAGAAGGCGGTGGTTGTTTCTTTAAATAAAGTATTCGATGCTCTTTTCTGCCGTGAGCTTCGTCGTGTCGTTGAAGAGCAGCACGGCCTCGCGCTCTTCCTTTTTTCCGAAGGCATAGAGCTCTTGTGTTTCGCGATTGAAGAAGGCGGCGGGGGCGCGGCGGTTGTATTGCAGGGGATGCGCCAGGTCGATCTGCACGGGCGCTTCCGTCCCGACGAAGGGCTCTTCCTGATAATACGGATCGAAGAGCCGAATGGTTTCGCCCTCGATGCCCGTCAGGAGCACATAGTGCTCGACCTCGAACCAGAGGCGCACGACGACAGCGCCGCGGCGGTGCAGGGCGTCGTTGATGCGGCTGCTCTCGCCGAGGAAGACGTCCTCGCCGCGCAGATAGCGGCTCGATACGGGCAGAAGCCCCGCCTTGCCGAAGCCGTCGAGCCAGTTCGACAGGAACATCATCGCCATGCACGAAGTGCCGCTCTTGCCCGCGTGTCCTTCCTCGCTGTAGCAGTCGAGACAGTAGAGCATTGTGTTGCGCAGGATCTCGGGCGGCAGCTCCTCACGCGGGAAAAGGAAGCTCATGGCGTTCAGGATCGACGTCGGTCCGCAATCGTATTCGGAGATCTGATAGTGCAGCGGTGTTTTCATCGTAGGCGTTCTTCCTTCTGAGCGAGTGTATGCGGCAGTATTTGTATTTTAGCATACACCTGCGTCCGCGTCCATAATCTTGCACATTTCAGCCTGACCTCCCTCTTCGTTCTTGAAAAGCATAGCAAATAGATCAGGACTTCGCAAGTCTTTTGCCCTTCCCTGCGGCGTTTTCGCCACGCGGCGGTCTCAGGCCAGCTGCTTCTTCATCTTCTGCAGCGCACGCCTTTTTACCACGGCGGCGTAGGCGGCGCTCAGGCCGAGCTTTTCGGCGGCCTCCTTGAGGCTCCGGTCAGCGAAATAGACGAGCGACAGGAGCTCCTTCTCGCGCGCCGACAACAGCGTCATGGCAGCGGCGAGCGTTTCGCCGAGCACGAAGCGCTCGGGCGCCCCTCCTGCCGCTTCATCCTCTACGCCTTCCCAGAAGCTCGTCCCTTCCTCGTCGTCGCCCGGATGCACCTCACGCTGCCAGTAGGCGCGCTCGCGGCGAAAGAACGTATGGAGATCGCCGTAGACGCGCCTTTTCGCAAAGCCCTCAAACGGCACGCCGAGCCTCGCGTCGAAGTCGCGCACGGCGCGCAGAAAGCTCTCGCGCGCCGCCTGCAAAGCGTCCTCGAAGACGGTGCGCAGGTGGCGCTGCCGCGCCGCGCGAAAGAACATGCCCTGAAACTTCTCGCAAAGCTCTGCCAGAACTTCGCCATTTCCCCTCTGCGACTCTAAAACCATTTCGTTGATCGTCATTTTCCTCACCCTTGGGCGAGGAACCGGTTCCTCTATGTATTAGCGCTTGCCGCTATTGTAGCGAAAAGGATGCGGCAGGCGCAAAAGCCGAGTGAGGGCTGACTCGACGGGAAGTTTGGGAG
>CAMURM010000174.1 GCA_947097535.1 uncultured Selenomonas sp. | reverse complement strand
CACCTGGGCACGGATGAGCTTTCGCTGCACGTCGGGCGCTGTCTCTTTGAGCTTGGCGGACGAGGCGACTTGTTGGAGTCGTCCGAGCATGATGGTTCCCGTCACGGTTGTTTGTACGGCACTGTCTTCCTGCACCTTTTCCGACGAGAGTCGATGCGCGTGCCGTATAGTGCCGCCCGGCAGATGGAGAGAGCCGCCCGCAAGACCGAAGCCGAGCGCCGCAGGGACAGCTTCTGCCCCTGCAACAGCGGCGTGCGCCGTGATGTCGGCGAAGCTGTAGTACGCCTCTGCTGCACGTCCGTCGGCAGAGGCGACGATGTAGTTATGGATGAGGTCGTCGGAGACGGATTGTGCGCTTTCTTCCGCCGTTTCCGTCGCCGCGATCTTCAAGACGTCTTTGACTTGATCTTTGGCGAAGACGGCGACCGATTCGCGCTTGCCGAGATCGTATTTCGCGCGGTTGACGATGCCTTCGATCGCCGCTTTTTCGATGCCTTGTGCGCCCGCTTTTCCCGCAAAGCGCGTCAAGGGCTTGAGGAACATTCCGGCGTTCCAGAGTTCGATGCCGGCATTGAGAGCGCCGCCGAGCGCCGCACGGTTTCTTTTTTCGTCCTCCGTCATGAGGGGGTTGCCGTCCGTGTCGGTCATTTCGCTGTATTCGAGGAAGCGCCGCCCCGCTTCCGGTCTTGCCATGCCGTAGAACGTACCGCCCTTCAAGCCCCAAAGGGATGCGTCGCGAAGTGCCGTGCGTCCTACCTCACGCCGCGCTGCCGCGCCGAACATCGTGCGAACGGCGGCGCGTCCCGCCTCGCGCCGCGCCGCTGCACCGAATACGCCGCGCAGGAAGCCGACGACGCCGCCCGCCGCTCCGAGGACTGCCGTACCGCCGCCCGGCTCGACCGCCGTGCCGGCGGCTCCCGATGCGATCATCCCTGCCCAAGCCCATGCGCCGCCTTCTCGGATGCTGTCGAGCATCTCCGGCGCAGACGATGCCACGCCGCCCGCCATGGCAGAGAGCGGATCGTCGAAGAACGACGGCAGATGCTTTTTCTTGTCCTCTTCGAGCATCTTTTTGAGTTCGGCGGCGCGTGCATGATCGTTCTCGTCCACCGTACCCATCATGATTTTTGCGCCGATGTTATCAAGCTCCAGCTGCTTTTCGCCCACGGCAAGAAAGTGCGTGAACGCCTCGACGATGCCATGCGTCTGCCGCACGGACTCGATGTCGTGGAGCGCGAGCGCCGCATCGCGCGGACGCATCTTCGCCACCTCACGAAGCTCCGGAAACTCCTGCCAGACCGCCTCCATCGAGAAGTTTTCCTGCATCGCCGCTTTTCTTTTGTTCGTGAAGTCGTTGATCTTGAGCGCTTCTTTGTAGGCAATGTCATCGTCCAGGAAGGAGTCCGCCGAGATGCCTGTATTCGCCTCGATCTCCCGCGCTTTCTTGAGCTTTTCTTCGGGTGTCATGAAGTAGTTGACGAACGCCTCTGTGCTGCGCAGGTCTTGTGCAAATTCGCTGCCTTCGTTCGCTTCTTGTTCGAGGAACGCCCCGACGCGCTCTCGGAGCGGCGCAGTTGCATGATACGCCGCCACGCGTGCAGGGGTTGTCACGAGGTCTACGCCGGAAGAAAGGAGTGCGGCAGCGCTTTCGTGCAGCGCGGGCGTATCGTCATACGCGCCGCTGTGATCTCCCGCTTCATGGGCTTGCAGCTTTGCTTCCACATCCGCACGAATATAGTTCTCGTAGGCATCGGCGAATTTTTCGCCGCGCTCTTTCATCGTATCGACCAGATCGCCGCCGAAGTCGGATGCCGCGCCCCAGAGCTTTTCATACCAGGGCTTCGCCTCTTCGGCTTCTTGCCGTGCCTTGGCTTCTTCTGCTGCCTGCCGCTCTTCTCGGCGCACTTCTGCGTCTTTCAAATATCCGTCAAGGTCAAATGCCATCATGCTTCTCCTTCATCTGCTTCTTCCACATCGTCGTCTTCCGGGAAGTAATACGGCAGGCTCAAGACATCGCTCTTGGCAATCAGCGCCGTTGCCAGGAGCGGATCGAGTCCGTTGGCGACCAGCTTTTCATACGCCTTCTTCCAGCCGCCTTTCGGATCTTCCATATCGTCGGTGATCGCCGACCACACCGCCCGATTGTTTTGCAGCGATTCAAATTCCTCGCCGAGCCATCCTGCGTCATCCAAGCGACGCGCCGCATTCTGATAAGCGATGAATTGATCTGTCGTCATTTTCTCTCCGAGCTGCAATCTTGCGCTCATCTTCTGCATAAGCTCAACGTCTTTGCCGGCATTGTAGGCTTTGCCGCCGCCTGTACCCTTCGCTCTGCCCGTTTCACGATTCACGCCGTAGAACGCCGCTGCTTGCCCTTTCAAGTGGTTGATCTCATCCATATCGAGGTCTTGCGCGTTCAGGATAGAAAGCGCCTCGCTGTAGCTTCCCGCCCCCTGCATCGCTTTTCCCACGCTGTCGAGATATTCGCCGCGCTGCTTCTTGTATGCCGCTTCCATATCTTTGCCTCTTGCTTCCAGTAAGGACATCAGGCGTTCGCGCTTTTCGGGGTCGTAGGCGCTGATGCGTCCGCCGTCTTTTGGACGAATGATCCATGTCGGGTATAGCCCGCCGCCGATCTCTATGCTCTCGCCGTGCGTGACCTCGCCTCTGCCGCGAATGTAGTTGCCATCCTCGTCCGTGTAGTCCTTTGCGCTTGAGCTATTGCCGTAGATGCCGCCTCTGCCGTCGGATGCTACGACGTGTTCGGCGTTTTCCGCGTTCTCTGCATCATCTTCGTCGTGATAATAGATAATCGCCGCCCCTGCAGGCAGCTCCATATCGGGCGTATAGCGCTCGACGACGACGCTTTCATCGCTTTTCGCATCTCGAAGGAGCTGCGGCACATTGAGTACACCGTTCGCCGCCTCTCGCGCACAAAAGCTGCTCATGTTCTTTGTTCCTTTGAGATACGCTTCGACACAGCCCTTGCGCCCGTTGTCCATCTCTTTTCCGAGGATGGCAGAGAAGCCTTGATCGACCGCTGCCGCCGACGCGCCGCCCGCTTCTTTCGTCGCGCCTTCGCCGTAGACTTCATCGACCAGTTCACGCGCTCTTGCGAGGTTGAAGGTCTTGCCGTCCCACACGCCCCCATCGCCCAAGATGCGCGTCACTTCCCTGTCCATGTCCTTGGCGTCCTGCTTTTTCTTGACGATGCGGGCGATTTTCCAGTAGGTGTCTTGCTCCATTTCATTGCGGAAGCGGCTCAGTATCTCATCGGCACGCGCATAGTCCTCGCTCTCGACTGCCGCGCCTGCCGCTGCCGCCGCGATGTTTGTCACCATACTTTGACGCTCTTTGCCGAGCTGCGCCCCCGACCAGCCTTCTTTCCTGGCGTAGGCAAGGAGCAGCGTATCGCCGTTTTGGACGTACATCGTCGGTGCGCCGTTGACGTTCCACGTCAGAGCCGCTTGCTGTGCGTTCGTGCTGAGGTTTGCGTCAAAGGTCGCTTTTTCCACCGCTTTTTGTTCCGCCATTTCTTTGGATGCCGCGATGCGTTGGAAGTTCGACATGTTCTCGTTGAGGTTGCCTTGGAGTGCGAAGCGTACACGGCCATTGTAGTTCTTGCTGATTTCGTCGTAGGTCTTGTGAATCGCCGCCGTCGTGCGCTCGATGAGTCCCTTGGCATTTTCTCCGACGCCTGTTACGAAAAGCCCGTTTTCCCCATAGAGTTGCTCGGTGAGACTCGTCATGATTTCGTTGCGTGCTTTCATGACATCGGCGGTATCGCGATCTTCCTGCTCTTGGGCGAGCACCTTGTTGACCTGTCCCAAGGCCGCCGCCATCTTGCCGTAGCCTTCGCCGCCTGCACCGTAGGCATTGACGTCGCCCGTTCTCCTTACGGCAGGCGGCTTCATGACGTTCGGCTCGACCGCTTGCTGATAGGTCGTGAACTTCATCTTCTACCACCTCCAACGAGGGTTTGGATTCTCCTTGTTCATCAGGCTCGGCATGGAGCGCTTCGGAAAGCTGCTGAAGAATTTTTCGCCGAACGTGTAATTGAGCGAGGGATTTGCCGCTCTACTCGTCGTCTGCGGCAGAGGAGATGCGCCCGCCGATTTCCACGGCTGCGCCGCCCCGTAGACGCTTGCCGCCGTCCCGAGAAGTGTCGCAAAGCCCGCCATGCGTGCCTGCCGTTTGACGTTGCCGGCGGCGGCGTTCGCTTGGTTCGCCTGATTGATATAGTTGCTCTCGGTGACGCGCGAGCCGTAGTTGTCGTTTCGTTGGTTCATGAGAAGGTTCTGCGCGTCTTTTTGGTATGCGTCAGCGCCCGATGAGAGAATGTCCATCGAGGAGCCGGCGAAGTTCAGCCCCGCCGCGCCCGTCTCTGCCCGCTGTGCGCCTTCGGCGAGGCGGCGGCGCGAGCGGAGCGCTTCTTGCTGCTGTGCATAGTTATCCGCGATCTGCTCTT
>CAMURM010000173.1 GCA_947097535.1 uncultured Selenomonas sp. | reverse complement strand
CGATAGATACAGCGCATCTGCGCAAATCTGGGCGACTTCATTTTATCAGCGCTTCCTTAAATTTCAAAACTTCATACAGACGTCATAAGTGTCGCCGATGTATATCGGCGAGCGATGAGAGGAAAATGGGTGAAAGACCCATGCTGTCCCGCAGCTGTAATCGGGGAATTTGTTTCCATGGGAAACGCTGGAATCGCTGTTTCTTATGAAAGTGCTGAATGCGTCGGCACTTCCTGACATGTCACTGGGGAAAACCCGGGAAGACGGAAACAAACGATGATCCGAGAGCCAGAAAGCCTGCTTATGATAAGATTCATTGCTTGACTTACGAGAGATGAGGAGATGGATGCCAGGGTATATTCGTTGGCGGAATATACCCGTGGTATTTTGCGCTTGCAGGAAAAATCCGCATGTCTTGTCTTGGTTGACGGACATGCGTTTTTTTATGGAAATGCCGGATAGATGGGCGTTTCCTTATAGAGACCGATTCTGAGGATTCGGTCGCAAATGTCTTTTTTATATGATTTTTAAGGAGATGAGGTATTGCATTGAAAGGAAAAGATTTGATACGTCGCCTGTGTCAGATGCTCATCACGCTTTTGGGCGTTACATTCTTGACATTCGGTCTGACGTATCTCGCTCCCGGTGATCCTGTAGAGATGATCCTGGAGACTGGCGATACGATGGTGTCGCAGGAAACTATCGAAAAGACACGTCACGAATTGGGGCTTGACCGTCCCTTCCATGAGCAGTATCTGCACTGGCTTTCCGGCTTGCTGCATGGCGATATGGGCATGAGCTATTCCGCCAAGATGCCGGTTGCCGAAAAGCTTGAGCAGAATCTTCTCGGCACGCTGCTTCTGGCAGGAACAGCAACCTTGATGATGCTCGTCGTTTCTGTGCCTTGCGGAGTCATCGCAGCTTTATATCGCAACCGTTGGCCGGATTATTTGATTCGCGGCGTGTCCTTTCTCGGCGTTTCGATGCCAAGCTTCTGGGTCGGCTTGCTGCTTCTCTTCGTCTTCGGTTTGAAATTGGGACTGTTCCCGATTTCGGGCGGCGAGGTCACTCTGGAAGGGTTGATTCTTCCGTCTGCAACCCTGGCGATCCTCCTGTCTTCCAAGTATACGAGGCAGGTGCGTATCGCCGTGCTCGAAGAGTTCAGTCAGGATTACGTCATCGGCGCCAAGGCTCGCGGTCTGTCCATGCAGCGCATTCTGTGGCGCCATGTGCTGCCCAATGCGTTTTTGCCGCTCATCACGCTCTTCGGTTTGGCTCTAGGCTGGCTCTTGGGCGGTGTGGCGATCGTCGAGATCGTCTTCGGCTGGCCCGGCATAGGCCGCCTGGCGGTGCGGGCGATCGAGATGCGAGACTATCCGTTGTTGGAGGGATTCGTTCTCTGGACAGCCATCTTCTACATGGTAGTCAACTTCCTTGTGGATCTGTCCTATGTGTATCTTGATCCGCGCCTGAAGAAGGGGGAGAGGCCATGAGCAAGGACGCAAAGCTCCTGCGCTTCTATTCCATATTGGCAGGGTTGATCTTCCTCACAGCGCTTCTCGCGCCCTTCATCTTGACGCAGGATCCCTATGAGTCGTCGATGCAGCAGGCATTTCTGCCGCCTTCCGCCGAGCATTGGTTCGGAACTGATAAACTCGGGCGCGATCTCTTTACGCGCGTGATTTACGGCGCGCGCATATCGGTGTTCATGTCTTTGACGGTCGTCATCCTCATCGCCGGCATCGGCTCTGCCATCGGCGTCGTTGCCGGCTATGTCGGCGGCAAGGTGGATACGATCATCATGCGCCTTGCCGATATGTTCCTCGCCTTTCCGGGCATCGTGCTGGCGATTGCCATTGCGGGCATGATGGGCGGCAGCGTGGTCAATGCCATCCTCGCTCTTGTCGCCGTCGGTTGGACGAAGTATGCACGCCTGGCGCGCAGCATGACGCTGAAGGTGCGCCAGCAGGATTATATCGCGGCGGCTGTGACGAACGGCACGCGTCCCGTGCAGATGTTTTTCCGCCATATCGCGCCCAATATCCTTTCCATCATACTGGTGACGGCAGCCGTCGATATCGGGGCGATGATGATGGAGCTGGCAGGTCTTTCGTTCCTAGGCTTTGGCGCGCAGCCGCCGACGCCGGAATGGGGACTCATGCTCAACGAAGGCAGGCAGGCACTGCAGACGGCGCCGTGGCTCATGCTGTTCCCCGGCGCCGCCATCGTCCTCGTCGTCGCCGTGTTCAATCTGTGGGGAGATGCGCTGCGCGATTGGCTTGATCCAAACAAGACAAGCTGATGGTTTTACGATGTCTTATGATTTTAGGAGGCTGAAATTTAATGAAAAAGTGGAAGAAGTTGCTTTCTGTTGCCATGGCGGCGTGTTTGTCCGTGGCGGTATTCGCAGGCTGCGGCGGCAAAGAGGCTTCGAAGGATACCTTGCGCGTCGGCGTGACGAACTTCGCGGACTCTCTTGAGCCGACGGAAAATGCTTTCGGCTGGGTCGTCATGCGCTACGGTATGGGCGAGACGCTGACGAAGTTTGATGAGAAGATGAACATCCAGCCGTGGCTCGCAGAGAAATGGACGATCAGCGACGACAAGCTCACGTGGACGTTCAAGATCCGCGACGGCGTGAAGTTCTCGAACGGGAACCCGCTGACGGCAGAGGCTGTCAAGGCCTCCATCGAGCGCGCCTTTGCCAAGAACACGCGCGCCGCGACGTTCTTCAAGTACACGGAGATGAAGGCGGAAGGACAGAATCTCATCATCACGACGGACAAGCCGGCGCCGAGTATGCCCGGCTACCTCGCCGACCCGCTCTTCCTCATCGTCGATGTGTCGGCGGAAAAGGATCGCGACTTTGCAAAGCAGGGACCGATCTGCACGGGGCCTTACGTCTGCGAATCCTTCGTCAAGGAAAAGGCAGTCATGAAGAAAAATCCCAATTACTGGGACGGCGAGGTGCCGTTCGAAACGGTGGAGATTCCTTCGATCGACGATCCGAATACGCGCGCCATGGCGCTCCAGTCCGGTGAAGTGGACATGGCTGTGAACATCGCCCCGGGCGACGTTGGCTTGTTCAACGATACGAGCAAGTATCATGTCGACAAGATTGCCTCGCTGCGCACGGTGCTCGCGCGCATCAACGAAAAGGGCATCCTCGGCGATCCCAAGGTTCGCGCTGCGTTCATCAGCATGTGTGACCGCAAATCGTACAACGAAGTGATCTTGAAGGGCACCTTCATCGAAGGCAAGGCTCCTGTTCCTCCTTCCCTTGATTATGGTTTTGATCAGCTTTCCGACCCCAACCACTACGATATCGAGCGTGCCAAGAAGCTGCTTGATGAGGCAGGCTGGAAGGATACGGACGGCGACGGCATCCGCGACAAGGACGGCAAGCCTCTGAGCGTCGACTTCATCATCTACAACAGCCGCGCCGAACTGCCGATCTATGCGGAAGCCGTGCAGGCGGACGGCAAGAAGATCGGTTTTGACATCAAGGTGAAGACGGTCGACTACAATCTGCTCGACAAGATCGGTATCAACGGCGAGTATGACCTGCTGATTTCCAATATCATCACGGCAAATACGGGCGATCCCGAGATTTATCTCAACTGGTACTGGCGCACGAACAAGGACGGCGACAACCAGCAGAACGGTTCGGGCTACAGCAACCCCGAGTACGATGCAAAGTGCGCGGCTCTTGCTGTCGAGTTTGATCCGGCGAAGCGCCGTCAGCTCATGATCGAGATGCAGCAGATCCTCTTGAACGATGCAGCTGCGCTCTTCCTCGGCTATCCTGAGACGAACATCATCAGCTCGACGAAGATCACGGGTGCGACGATGTATCCGTCCGATTACTATTGGATCACGAACAAGATTCGCCCGGCGAAGTAAGGAGAAAGGAAGAACGATATGCTTCTTGAGGTCAAGAACCTCCATATCCAATATGCCGGCACCGAGATGGTGCATGGCATAAGTTTTTCCCTCGATTCCGGCGAAGTATTGTCACTCGTGGGCGAGAGCGGCAGCGGCAAGACCAGCGTCATACGCGCGATCTTGGGCTGCCTCCCCCACGAGGGGCGCGTGAATGAAGGCGAGATCATTTTTTCCGGCGTGAACATGCTGGAAAATACGCCGAAGATGTGGCGCGACATCAGCGGGCGCAACATCTCGATGATTTTTCAGGACAGCGGCAGCATGATGAATCCCATACGCACGATTGGCAGCCAGTTTGTCGAGTACATCCTGGAGCACAGCTCGATGGATCCACAGAAGGCGGAAAAAGAGGCGAAGGAAATGCTGGACAAGATGCAGCTTCCGAACCCCGATACTATCATGGAAAGCTTCCCGTTCGAGCTTTCAGGTGGCATGCGTCAGCGTGTCGGCGTCGCCATGGCAATGTTCTTTCGGCCGCAGCTCCTCTTGGCAGATGAGCCGACTTCGGCGCTCGATGTTACGACGCAGGCGCAGGTGGTCAAGGAACTGATGAAAATCTGCCGCGAGGACGGCA
>CAMURM010000172.1 GCA_947097535.1 uncultured Selenomonas sp. | reverse complement strand
GCAGATCCAGTTTCTCGAACATCTTCAGATAGAGCTCTGCTAATGCGTTCTTGTCGATCGGGGAATCTTCCTGTGTGGAAGTGACATAATCGAAATAGTCGAAGCCTTTATAGGTCAAGGCAGCCTTCAGCTGTTCCTTTGCAGAATCCGACAACGAATCAAAGTATTGATTGCAAATGAAGCAGATGTCATAGAGGTCGCGAACCTTGTCCCGTCCCTGATACGCGCCTGTTTTCAACTGACAAATTCGGTCGATGGTGTAGACTTCGATTCCATCCACGCGATGATGCGTATACGCGGGAATGTTGCGGCTGCGATAGGAAATCTCGATTTTCAACGGCTTGCGGATAGCCGGCTCATAGGTGAGCATGAACTGCTCAATCGTCGGCGTATCTTTGGCGATGCGAAAAGAAAAGTCATGTTTCCGGGAATACTGCTCAACAAATCCTTTGAGCCGCCTTTTCTCTCCGTCTAAATCAATACCCTCGGAAAAGCGATTCAGACCATAGGCGAGAAGCAGCCCGGTTCCTCCCTTCAAGATAAAGGCATCCGTTTCCTTATTGATTTCTGTCAAAAAATCACGCATGATTTCTATATGACGCGCTTGTACCGTGTCCATTCTGGTCTTTTTTCTTTCTGAAACGAACCCATTTCATCCGATATTCCTTTTCCATGAAGCGATCGATGCTCGGCCAATGCGCCGAACTGCGAAACTTCCAGACAGCGGCGAAAATAGCTGCGTCATATATATCCGTACAGATGTAATCATGGCGCATTCCCTGTAAATTGGAGAAGTCTCCTGCTTGCAGCATATCCAGACAGGCGCGGATATGATCGGCGACGTAGAAAACGCCCTTTTTGCCCATGAGGCTTTGATGAAGCTCGATCCCCTGCGTTCCAAACGGCGAATCCTCCGTTTCCCACAAGGGGATGTTTTCCCATGATAAAGAAAGCGTGTGCCAGTCGCCAGTCGTTTCCAACCGGCAGGGGATGTTGAGTGCGTGAAGCCCCGATATGTATTTCATGGCGACGCTCCTTTCTCACGGCAGGCAATCTTGCGCCTGTCGTCTATATTATAGTGTGAATGCTCATGAATAATCGAGCCGTTTGTTTATGAGTAATTGAGCCACTTGGTTCACCTTTGCTTTGCCTTCTCAATCATTGCATCCTTCTGGAGAAACCTGTCAAGCTCTTGCCCTGTAAGTGTGCAAAGTACGCTTAACAGGTTTCTCCAGAAGGATTAGTCTGATAATTCAGCAAAGCAAAGTGGCTCACTTTTCGTAATCATCTGGCTCAAATTTTCGTTAGCATTTACTGTCCAAGATATGATTCACCGTCTTTGCAGCAGCTTGGGGATTGCACAATTCAGAAGAGATGTACTCCCAGATTTCATCAAGATCATCCTCAGCTTCCGGCGAATAGCAAATATCATTCATCTATTTTCCTTTTGAAATGCTCTCTCACATCTGCGGACGAAAGCCAGCCTCGTTCATCCCCGGACTTCTTCCCTTTGGCAAGCTCGCTCATGAGCTTCAGCGCCGCCTTTGTTTTTTCATAATCTTCCATGTCAACGATCGCGTAACGCCCGCGTCCATTCTTCGTAAGGAAGACCGGTGCTCCGGCGGCTACGTCACGAAGTACCTCGCTGTAATTTCGCAAATCAGAAATCGGTTTGATATTCGGCATAGTCACACGCTCCTTTCGTTATCTTCAGCATACCGTGTTTTGCTGTAAAATTCAATGGTGAATTTTACAGCAAAAGCCGTCCCATACGTTCTCGTGCAATGGACGGCTTTTCATGCATATTGGGGAAGATTATCTCACTTCAGCAGGAATTAAGAGAATCCTATCCCACCTTCTACGCGCCCAGCACCTCGTCCATCGCCTGCTTCATGCGATCGATGGCGAGGTCAAGCTCTTCCTTTTTGATGTTGAGCGGCGGATTAAAATAGAGGACGTCTCCCAAGGGGCGCAGCAGGAGACCGCGGCGCAGAGCCGCGCGGTAGATGGCGTAGCCGAGGCGGCGGCTCGCGGCGAAGGGGCGCTTTTCCCGCTTGTCCTCGACGAGCTCGGCGGCGTAAATCAAGCCGATGTGACGGATCTCGCCGACATGCTTATGCGCGCCGAACACCTCCTCCATGCGCACGGTCAGCCAAGCGGCTGTAGACGCCGCTTTTTCCAGGATATTTTCCTCGTCGAGAATGTCGAGGACGGCGAGCGCGGCGGCGCAGCCGAGCGGGTTGCCCGCGTAGGTATGGCTGTGCATGAACGCCTTGCCTTCGCTCCAGTCTGCGTAGAATGCCGCGTAAATCTTTTCCTTAACGACGGTGATGGACATCGGCATGTAGCCGCCCGTCAAGCCTTTGGAAAGACACATGATGTCGGGCGTGATCTGCGCGCGCTCCGTCGCGAAGAGCCTGCCCGTCCTGCCGAAGCCCGTGGCGATCTCGTCGGCGATGAGGAGCACGTCGTATTCGTCGCAAAGGGCGCGCAGCTTCTGCAGGTAAAGCTCGGGGTAGATGCGCATGCCCGCGCTGCCCTGCAGGAGCGGCTCGACGATCATCGCCGCACATGACGCCGCATGCTCGGCGAACGCTTTCTCGACGTAGGCGAAGCACTCGCAGGTGCACGTTTCACGCGTCTTTTGGAATGGACATCGGTAGCAGTCAGGCGCTTCGACGTGGATGTTGTCCATCATCATGGGCTTATACATTTCGGCGAAGAGATCCATGCTGCCGACGGAGAGCGCGCCAATCGTCTCGCCGTGGTATCCCTCAGAAAGGCACATGAAGCGCGTCTTTTCCGTGCGCCCCGTCTGCTGACAATATTGAAACGCCATCTTGAGCGCCGCTTCGACGGCGGAAGAACCGTTGTCGTTGAAGTGAAATTTCGTCAGTCCCTCGGGCACGAGCGCAGCGAGGCGCTCCGCCAGCTCGATGGCGGGACGGTGCGAGAAGTTCGCGAAGATGACGTGTTCAAGACGGTCGAGCTGCGCCTTGAGACGCGCGTTGATCTTCTCGTTCGCGTGCCCGAGGAGATTCGCCCACCACGAGCTGACGATGTCGAGATAGGCCTTACCGTGCACATCATAGAGCCAGGCGCCCTTTGCATGGTCAATGACCATGGGCAGGAGCTCCTCGTAATCCTTCATCTGAGCGCACGGATGCCAGATGTGGCGCAGATCGCGTTCTTCAATCGTCGGCATAAAAGAAAACCTCCTTGTCGTTTTATCCTCAATCGTACAGTGCGGCGAGAGCCTCTGCAGCGAGCGGCAGCTGCGCCGCGTCCTTCGCAACACAGGCGAGGACGGGCGCGCCCGTCATTTCCTCGACCATCCTCTTGTTGTCCTCCTGCATAACGTCTCCCGCCTGCCAGTTGTTGAAGATGAAACCTTTGAGAGGAATGGCGCGCGCCTTCAGGTGCTCGGCGGTCAGGACGGCGGCGTTGATCGTGCCGAGCCCCGCGTCAGCGACGACGAGCGCGGAGAGGCCAAGCCGCAGGACGAGGTCGTCGAGCACGACGTGCTCCTGCGCATCCCAGCGCAAGGGGCAGATAATGCCGCCGCTGCCCTCGACCGTCAGGTAGTCGAAGCGCTCCTTCGCCGCGCAAAAGTCGCGCTCGACACGCTCGAAGTCGATGGGTCGCTTCTCGATTTTCGCCGCGAGATGCGGCGATACGGCATCGCGATAAATGTAGGAAACGAGCGCATCTTGCGCCGCGAGCCCCGCCGTGCGGCTGACGTGGAGCGCGTCGCCGGGCAGGAGTGTGCCGTCCGCGCCCACCTCAGCTCCCGAGAGCGCCGCCTTGTAATAGCCCGCGCGCAGCCCCGCCTCCTTGAGACGTTTGACGATGAGTCCCGTCACATACGTCTTGCCGATGTCCGTGCCCGTGCCCGTGATGAACAATGCTTTTCCCATGAACGATTTCTCCTTTGTCTGAAGTGCTCAGAGCCACAGTCCCGCCTTGCGGCAGCGTACACCGATGAAAGCCGCGGCCAAACACAGCAGGAAGTCCGGCACGACCTGCAGGATGCCGCAGTACCAGAGCGCCAGCCAAAGCGTGATGGGCGCATCGACGATGTAGTTCGAGGCGATGTAGAAGTAAGAAATGCCGAATAGATAGACGATCGCCATACCCGCAAGACATGCGCCGAGCACGCGCCGGAAGGTCGGCTCACCGCCGCGCGCGAGTGCCCCCGTGAGATACGCCTGACAGACGAAACCGACGAGATAGCCGAACGTCGGCTGCAGGATGTAGCTCGGTCCACCGCCCGATGCGAAGACGGGTATGCCGACGAGCCCCATGAGCACATAGGTGCCGACTGCCACGGCTCCGAGCCGTGCGCCGAGCAGCAGCCCCGCCAAAAGCGTGAAGAGGAACTGCAGGGTGTAGACGTCCGTGCCGACAGGGATGCGGATGAAGGCGCCGACCGCGACGAGTGCGATGAAGAGCGCACACAGGACTATTTCCCTCACTTTCATAAATTGTAAAGCCTCCTCTAGATAGGAACCACGGATAAATTC